>CAKZVL010000089.1 GCA_937922155.1 uncultured Paracoccaceae bacterium
CCCCACGATAATGCCTGCACAGGCACAAACCGTGATGATCTGGATCGACATAACCCCGGCCAGCTCAAACGCCTTAATCGTGGATTTGATCCCCATCCGGTACGGCGTCAGCCAACTGACCACCGCCGCTGAAATCGTCGCCAAAGTGCCTGCGCGAATAACTGAATAGCCCATGAACAGCGCCGCAATCAGAATAACGATGGGCAGGAACAAGAACACTCGACGGATCATATCCTTAAACTTGGGCAGCTCATCCTCGCGCATGCCGCGCATGCCTAGGCGGGCCGCCTCAAAATCCACCATGAAATAGACGGACACGAAAAAAAGCACCGCAGGAATGATCGCCGCAATCGCGATTTCCTGATAAGGAATGCCCGTAATCTCCGCCATGATAAACGCACCCGCGCCCATGATCGGCGGCATGATCTGCCCGCCGGTGGACGCCGCGGCTTCAATCGCGCCTGCGGTCCGTTTGGGATAGCCAACCTTTTTCATCAGCGGAATGGTCAGCGACCCTGTCGCCACCACGTTCCCCGCAGAGGTCCCGTTGATCATCCCCATCAGACCCGAGGCAAAGATCGCAACCTTCGCAGGCCCACCGCGCGCGCGCCCGGCCAGCGCAAAGGCAAAGTTTACGAAATAATCGCCCACCTTCGACGCCTGCAGGAAGGCGGCAAAGATGATGAACAGAATGATATAGGTCGATGACACCGCCGTCGTCGGCCCAAGGATGCCTGCATCAGTGTAAACTTGGCTAAAGAACCGCTGCCAAGTGACCGCAGGCGCGTTCAAAAAGCCGGGCAAAAATTGCCCTGCAAAAACATAGACAAGGAACACCGCCGCGATGATCACAAGGGCAAGCCCCGCAACGCGCCGCGTCAGTTCCAAAATCAGCGCGGTTCCGGCCACCGCTGCGATAGAAATCCCAATCGGGGCAAAAGGTGTGCCCGTGGAATTGCGCATTAATGTGCCATAGATCGTGATCAGATAGGCCGCCACCGCCGCACCACAAATCGCTAGAACAATATCAGGCTGCGAAAACGCGTGGCGTTCTCGCTTGTGAAACCACGACAGAACAATGCCACCAACCGTGGCAACCAACAGCGGCACACCAAATAACCAAATCTCATTCCATTTGATCGCCGCGTCGATCCCGTTCCACATCAAACCACCAGCAATCTGGCTCTGGAAATATAGCGCAGCCCCCAGCGACAGCAGCGCCGGGATCATCAACACATAAGACGCATAGCCCAACATCGTTGTTTCGTGCTCCCGACCTTGTGCAAACGGACGCGCGGCGAACAAAAGAAAGCCAAGTCCCAGCGCACCGGCCACGTGAACAATACGAAAATTCCACGTCTCCAGCGGAAAGCGTGGCAAAAGCGGGACGTTCAAACCGGTGTAATCCCGGATCGACACCCCGTTTAGCGCCGCCATGTGAAACGCCGCATAGAGCGTGGCAAGGATGGAAATCAGGACAAAGGATTTGCCCGTGAACAAGCGACGATTAAATTCAACCGGTTCTTCATCAACACCGTCCGCAAGGACAGGTTCAATGTGATCTTCGGGTTGATCCGTGCTGGCGGGAGTGTTCATAACATGCCTTTCGCGCTGCGGTAAATTCCGCGGCTGTGCCGTTCACCTGATCGCTACGGCAGTTCTGGAAATGTTTGGGTTAGATCAGGGCCGCGCCCAAAACGCGGCCCCGACAGGGAAGTCCCTTAACTTAGTTTCCGTGGATCATATCATCCGGAATATCAGCGCCTGCGTTCGCTTTGAACCAAGCCGCCGCACCCGGATGCCACATCAGCACGCCGTTCTTGTCCCAGTTCTCAGGAACCGTGGAACGCGCCGCTTTGTGGATGTTCAACATCCGCTCATTGTCAGACATCACCACGTCCACAACCGCCTCGACTAAGGTCGCAGGCAGATCACAGTTGGCGATTGCAAAGTTCCACATGGACACAGACCGCGCATCCGCTGTCAGCGTGGTGTATGTGTCCGCGCCGATCATGAATTCAGATACTGGGAAGGTCTCCAAAATGGTCGCCTGCTCGTCTGCCGTGAATTCGATGATGTTGACGTCGGTTTGCACTTCCAACTGGCTCACAGCTGGAACCGGAACACCGGCCGCAAAGGCGATCACGTCCAATAAACCATCCTGAAGCTGGCTCCCAAGGTCAGTCCAGCCACCGTTGCGACGCTCAAAATCAACGCCCAGCGTTTCCATCATACGCGGAAAATAGGTGTCAGATGTTGAACCCGCTGGGCCAAAACCGATCTTGGCCCCTGCTGGAATATCTGCAACCGACGTAATGCCCGATGATGCCAGCGCCGTGACAGAAAATGGCGTCTGATACATTGGGAACATCGCACATGCGTTGTCCATTTGCAGACCCGGCGCGATTGGGTTGGTCCCACCTAGCGATTCCGCCGCAGGCCCCATCGTGGTCATGCCAAATGCTGCGTCGCCTGTGTGAACCAGCGCCATGTTTTGCATTGGTCCGCCTGTGACTTCGCCGCCGCCAGACAGGCCAAGTTCCTCAGCAACCAGATTGGCCCAACCGGACCCATAGGCAAAGTATGTCCCACCCTGAGACGCAGTCCCCACGGTAAAGCTTTCAGGCCAGCCGGTTTTGTCCAAGTGACCATCCGCAAAAACAGCAGTGGTAGAAACGGCAACAGCAATCGCTGCACCAGTGATCTGGGTCATTTTCATTCGGTTTCCTCCCGTTGAGCAGGCCCCAACCTGCAAGTCCATTCCACACCTTCGGCGAGAATTGCCAAAAGTAGAGGCACTATTAAATAGAACGTAAAGACCGGCTGACAAATTTATTGGCACTTTGGAAAAAGAAGTGTCCGACTTGGGTACAGATCGGAACATCGACCAAGTTGACGTGGGGGGATTGTCACCCATCACCCTTCATCTGCAAAATCTTCCCGCGCGATACCGTGCTTTTGCATTTTCTCATACAGCGATTTTCGCGACAGACCCAATGACTCATAGGTCGGCTTCAATCGCCCTTGGTTGGCGGAAATGACCGACACAATCAATGCCTTCTCATGGGCGGCCATCATACTGGCAAGGCCTACATCTTCACCGCTCGCCGCCTGACAAAGCCCAAGTTCCAGCCCCAGAACGAAACGATCCGCGACATTGCGCATTTCACGCACGTTGCCGGGCCAGTCGCGCGCCGCAAGGGATTGCAAAATCGCCCCCGGCACGTCTGGCACTGCGCGTCTGTACCGCGCCGCCGCCTGCGCGACGAGGGCGCTGAACAGCCGTGGAATATCATCGCGACGTTGCGACAGATCCGGCAGGTGCAACCCCATCACGTTCAAAAGGTAATAAAGGTCCTTGCGAAACGTTCCGGCAGCAATGTCGTCTTCAAGGTTGTTCTTTGAAATCGCGATCACGCGGATATCCAAATCAATGGGATCATTGGACCCAAGCCGCGTGATCACCCGGTTCTGCAACGCATGTAACAGCTTGGCCTGCAAAGCCGGTGCCAAACTATCAATCTCATCCAGACACAAAACACCACGCCGCGCATGTTCAAATTTACCAAATCGAGCGCGGGTAGCCCCGGGAAAGGCACCAGCCTCATGACCAAAAAATTCACTTTCAACCAAGGCATCCGGCAAGGCCGCGCAATTGATATGCACAAACGGGCCAGCAGCGCGATCACTCGTCGCATGCAGGGTACGCGCCACCAATTCCTTACCGGTGCCCGTCGCACCCGTGATCAAAACATCCACGTCTGTGGCCGCCACCGCACGCAGTTGGTCTTGCAGCCGCGTCATAACGGCACTGCGTCCGATCAAACGGCGGTTGATAATGTCAGCGGTCCCCGCCTCCTGCTGCAAAACCCGATTTTCCAACGTCAACCGCCGCTTTTCCAAGGCGCGCTGCACGCAGGTCACCAGACGATCAGGCTTGAACGGCTTTTCAATGAAATCATAAGCCCCGTCTTTGATACACGACACGGCAAGATCAACATCGCCATGCCCGGTGACAAGAATGACAGGCAGGTCAGGATCAATCTCTAGCGCCCGGTGTAGAACCGTAACGCCATCCAGTCCTGGCATGCGAATATCGGTGACAACCACCCCCGCAAAACTGCGGGCGATCTGTTCCAACGCCGTTTCGCCATCGGCAAAGCACACGCAATCAAGCCCCGCCAAATCAAACGTCTGCGCGGCAGTGATCCTAAGGTGTTCTTCGTCGTCGATGACAATCACACAGTCCCGGGTCATTCGGCCACCATCCGTTGTTGATCAGCGCGGCGCAAGGACACGCCAAAGACAGCACCGCCATCCGGGTGATTGCGCACGGTCAGGCGACCACCAAAATCCTCGACGATATTATAAGAAATCGACAGGCCCAGCCCCATCCCTTCACCACCTTCTTTCGTGGAAAAGAACGGCTCAAACGCTTGCTCAATCGTCTCATCCGCCAATCCCGGTCCATGATCACGCACATCAATCTGAACCGCATCTTGGCTATGGGCGACACTCACATGAATAACCGGCGTCTCTTGGTCTGACATCGCATCCAACGCATTGGAGAAAATGTTCACCAAAACCTGCTGTAGCCGCAACTCACCACCCACGGCCAAAACCGCGTCCTTTGGGCGCTCAAACTCGATCCTTGCGTTGCGGCTGTTTAGCTGAGGGGCGGTAATACTTATCGCCTCATCAATCATCTGGGCTATCGGCACCGCCTTCAACTTATCGCCCGGCCTGCGGGCAAAGTTACGAAGATGGCCAGAAATGCGCGCCATGCGATCTGCCATTTGTGAAATGCGTGAAATGTTGTCCTTTGCATCCTCAATGCGATCCCGTTCCAGAAATGTCGCAGCATTGTCCGCATAGGAAATCACGGCCGTTAACGGCTGATTGATCTCATGGGACAATGCCGCCGACATCTGACCCAGCGCGGCAAGCTTACCCGCCTGCACCAAATCTTTCTGCGTCTTGCGCAGACGCCCCTCAGCGGATTTGCGTTCCTCCACCTCTGTCTTCAAAATCGCGTTGGCGATGTTCAAATCCGCCGTGCGTTCCTCCACCCGTTTTTCCAAAAGCTGGCGTTCATCTTGTTGAATACGCATCCGCTCCGCAAACCGCATACGGCGCTGCACAACGATAAAGCTCAGCAATGCAATGACAGAAACAAACAGAACCCAAATCAAAAACAAATAAAGAGCGCTCGTGCGCACTGGGGCAAGCGGCCAGAAAACAATCGCATGCCATCCGGGCAGAACAATCGGCAAACTTTCCACCAAATAGGTCTCGCTCCCCTCTGGTTCATCCACAGACAATTCCACCGAATTCATACCAATCACGTCCGTCGAAATCGACAAAGGCCGGACCTGCGACAATGGAAACTGCTGCGCGGTTTCGATGCTTTGGCGTTTCTGCGCACTCAACGTCGTAAGCGTGCGAAAAAGCCAATCCTGACGATTGGATAAAAAGATAACCCCATTCGGATCAGCAATAACAATATCGCGCCCAAGGCCCGTCCAACTGTCTTCGATATCCGCCACAGTCACCTTCATGGCCAAAACACCGGCAACATTGATCCCATCCAAAACCGGCGCTGCGAAAAAGAAACCTCTTTCACCCGACGTCGTTCCAAGGGCGTGATAGCGCGATGATTGACCGGTAATTGCCTCTTGGAAATACGGCCGAAAACTAAAATTCTTTCCGATAAACGGACGCTCATCGCGATAATTGCTCGCCGCGATGGTCAAGCCGTCAGGATCAAGGATAAAAATATCCGACGCCCCGACCGAAAGCGCGGACAAACGCAATTGCTCGTTCACAAAAGGGATCAACCCTTCGTTGTCGGGGTCCTGCAACGCATTCAGGATTACCGGACGCTCGGCGAATAGCGTCGGCAAAGGTTCAAATCGTGCCGCCATCTGATTGACACCACTGGCAACAACCCGCAGCGTTGCATCGGCCTCTGTCTGGGCGCGATCCACAAAAAACGTCTCTGCGCGCGGAATGGCCAATGCCCCGGCAAGAACGGCAAGCACCGTTGCCACAAATACCCAGACAACCGCCTGTTTCTGTCGACCGTATGAAACGTGTTCCGTCGTCATGGACCAAAGACGTATCACTTGTCTCCGTCATGAAACAAGCGGCGCATCATTCAAAACACAGCACAAACGAAAAAGGGCGGCCCTAAGACCGCCCCTCTTTATACATGTTGTTCAGGCTTAGCGCTTGGCAAGCTTTTTGGCCTGACGGATCCAATGATCACGGCTAACGCGGCCTTTGAAACCCTCAAGGTTGTCATCAACCCAAGCTTCCTCAGCCTTCGTCCAAGCAGCGATTTGGTCAAAGTGGAAATATCCAAGCTTGTTAAGCAGCTTTTCCATCGCCGGACCAACACCGTTGATTTCCTTGAGATCATCAGCCTTGCCACCACGTGCAGCGGTCAAACCCTTTGGCTTGCTGGACTTAGCAGCAGCCTTCGGTGCGGCAGCCGCAGCAACCGGGGCCGCCGCAACAGCAGCAACTGCAGCCGCTGGTTTCGCAAGACGCGCATTGCGCTGGTTCTTCATCGCATCAAGACGTGTTTGCAGATCAATCTTGTCCGCACGCAGCTTTTCAACCGCTTCACGCTCTGACGCAGACCGGCTGCGGCAGGCATCAAGGTTAACCTTCAGATCGTCGCGTTCCTTGGCAAGACCATTACGTTCCGCCTTCAGCGCTTCATAGTCAGAGGCAGAGATGCTGCCATGACGCCACAACAGCCAGCCCAGAAGAAGGCCAAGAAGAAACGTGACAAGCATGTAAAGGAACATTTGAGTTAGTAGATAAGACATGGGATTTTCCTAAGTCAGATAGTTTTATGTGGGACAGGCGCGATTAGCGCGCCTGCCAATCAAAGGAGATGCGACGGTTCTGTGCGCGGCCTTCTGCGGTAGTGTTGTCCGCGATTGGCTGGCTTTCACCGTATCCAACAGCCGTCAGACCGCTGGTTGGCACACCACGTTCAGCCATAAAGGCAACAACAGCTTGGGCGCGGGCTTCGCTTAGAACTTGGTTGTTCTCATCGGTGCCTTGCGCGTCAGTGTGGCCACCAACCTCAACTGTGATACCTTCGCCAACACAGGCCAGCGCGATGCCAGTCATGCGTTCCAAAAGCTCAACTGAGTCTTGGTTGATCCGTGCTGTCGCCGTGTCAAAGTTGATCCGGCTCCCCTCGATCGCAGCAGACGCAGCGGCTGTACATTGCGCAGCAACGTCCACTTCGACCTCCACAGGCACTTCAACCTCTACAGGGACTTCTACGATCACCGGTTCAGGCTCTGGACGATTACGCAGCGTACGAATGGTATCATCACGCGTCAGAACCGAAGCTGACAGCGCTGCTACTCTGTTATCAAGTGTCGCAACCTGCCCATTTGCCTGCGCAAGTGCGACCGTCAGATCATCCACCTTTTCGGCCTCTGGGCGCAACGCACGAATGGTCTCATCACGCGTCATGATAGAAGCAGACAAAGTATCAATTCGACCATCGCGCGCAGCCAGATCACCCGTCAGGTCAGCAACCTGCGCTTCTGCACGATCCGCCGCAGCTTGCGCCGTCAAAGCAACACCATTCAAACGCCCAACTTCGCCATTTACCTCAGCCAGTTCAGCCGTCAGATCATCAACCTTTTCGGCTTCTGGACGCAGCGCACGAATGGTCGCATCCCGCGTCATGATAGAAGCAGACAAAGCGTTAATACGGCTATCGCGTGCCGCAACATCATCCGTCAGCTCAGCAATGCGGGCATTGCTGTCATCAAGGTTGCTCGTGGTCTGAACCTGCATCGACGCGATGGTTTCATCACGTTCTGCAATCGTGTTGGTCAACTCAACAATCGTCGCACCACGTTCCGCAGCAAGGGCAGTCGCACTTTCGAAATCGGCCTCAAGATCGCTCACTTGACCTTGCAGTTGCGCAACCTGCTCACCAGTGTCGCCCAAAGCGTTCTGACGGTTCGCCAGCTCGCCTTCTAGTTCGGCGATCCGGCCATCACGATCAGAAACATTCGTGGACAACGCCGCAACAAGGGCATCCGCACCAGTCACACGACGACCACGGCGATCAATCTCAGCCATCAGTTCGCTATTGGACTCCTGAAGCGCGGCAACACCGTCCGAAAGGGACGCAATTTCTTGCTCCTTTTCAGCAATCATCGCAGTCGCACCCTCAAGGTTCTCCTCGCTCGCATTCAACTGCGCGCGCAAATCCGCTGCATTGGATTCACCTTCGGTCAAACCCGCACGCAACTCAGCAAGCTCTGCACTTACTTCATCGCGTCCTGCAATCGCAGCGTCGCGCTCACCCGTTAGGGTCGCAATCTGCCCCTCGGCGTTGGACAAATTGGTGCCCAGCAACGCCGCTTGTCCTGTCAAACGCGCAACTTCGCCAGAAAGGTTCTCTTCCGCCGCGGGGGAGGAAATAAACGCCTGCCAATCGTCACGCTCTGCCAGACCCGCACTCACCGCGTCTGGGTCGTCAGCGGTCATACCCGATAGAGAATACGCACCAGCCGCAGCCGTCAGCGCACCTGTTGTCAAACCGGCAAGCTGTGACACACCAAAGGCCGCTTCTTCTTGCCATTCCGCTTCAGGGCCTGCGACCATCAACTGATCATCAACAGTACCATCTGTCGCAGCTTGCGCGTTCGCAACCAAGGCCGCGCGGACATCTTCATTGGGCACGGTGCCTTTCAAGGAAATGCCCTCGGCCGTCTTGATCGCGCTTAGGTATCCGCCATCAGCCTGAAACGTCAGACCATCAATCGGACCAAGCGCACCGTGGGTGGCGTCGGCTGTGCTTAGGTAATTGTCTTCAACGGCTTCATCGTAGACCACACCGGTCAGTGTGACATGACGACCGTCGACCCCAATATCAATATTTTTTGCACCAGCGGCGTTCAGCTCGTCCGTGACGCGCGCTGTAATGTCATCTTCGATTGTTTCGGATTTAAACCAAAGCGCTGAATAAAAGGTCAGCGCGGTTAGCACCAGAACCAATGCTATGAGCACGTTTTTCATTTTTTTCTCCAAGATAGCTCGGACGCCTGATTTGCATTAATGCGATTGTTAAAAAAGGGGAAACAATAGGAATGCTGCGCAACTTGCGAACCAGTCTCAGGTTGTAGCCTGCAAGATACAGTAAAAACGGGTCAAATAAGGCGAAACTTGGGCAATTACGGTCGCCGAAACATGAACCACCACCAAAGACCACGCCCTTAGCGCCCCTCGGTATCCCCCATGTCAAAGCCAAGATGCTTAGCCACAGTAAAGATGTCTTTATCCCCGCGCCCACACATATTCATGCAGATGATATGATCCTTTGGCAGGTCCGGTGCGATCTTCATCACATGGGCCAGCGCGTGGCTGGGTTCCAATGCTGGAATGATACCTTCCATCGCACAACAAAGCTGGAACGCTTCCAAGGCTTCCTTGTCGGTTATGGCAACATATTGCGCGCGACCAATCTCGTGCAACCAGGCGTGTTCGGGGCCAATACCAGGATAGTCTAGACCGGCAGAAATCGAAAATCCTTCAAGGATCTGACCATCATCATCCTGCAACAGATAGGTGCGGTTCCCATGCAGCACGCCGGGGCGTCCGCCTGTCAGCGACGCACAGTGTTCCATCTTCATGTCAACACCTTTACCACCAGCCTCGACCCCGATGATCTGCACCTCTTTGTCGTCCAAAAACGGAAAGAACAGGCCCATCGCATTCGACCCACCCCCAATGGCGGCGATCAGCGTATCGGGCAAACGACCTTCTGCTGCCTGCATCTGTTCTTTGGCTTCTTTGCCGATGATGGCTTGGAAATCTCGCACCATCGCAGGATAGGGGTGCGGCCCGGCCACAGTGCCAATACAATAAAACGTATCGCGCACATTCGTCACCCAGTCACGCAGCGCATCGTTCATCGCATCCTTCAACGTCCCACGGCCAGAGGTCACGGGGATGACTTCAGCCCCCAACAGGCGCATGCGGAACACATTAGGCGCTTGCCGCTCAACATCATGCGCACCCATATAGACGACGCATTTCAGACCAAACTTGGCACAAACCGTCGCCGTGGCCACACCGTGCTGACCCGCGCCAGTTTCGGCAATGATCCGAGACTTGCCCATGCGCCGCGCCAGAATAATCTGACCCAACACGTTGTTAATCTTGTGCGCGCCAGTGTGGTTCAGCTCATCGCGCTTCATATAGACCTTCGCGCCGCCCAAATGATCCGTCAGGCGTTCGCAGAAATAAAGCGGGCTAGGCCGACCCACGTAATGCGTCCATAGATCATGCATTTCCGCCCAGAAACTATCGTCCGTTTTGGCGTGCTCATATTGCTCTTCCAACTCAAGGATCAGCGGCATCAACGTCTCAGAAACAAAGCGCCCGCCAAAATCACCAAAGCGGCCCTTTTCGTCAGGGCCCGTCATGAAAGAATTGAAAAGATCGTTTGCCATTGTTCACCTCGCGTGTGCTGGCAAGACCTATCGCGAAGCTAAAGGATGGTAAAGTGGTTGGCGGGTGCTCAAGGCTTTTCGAAAAGCCTTGCCAAATTCTTCCAAGAATTTGCACATCACTCAATGATCCGAACATCTATACCCGATCGTTGCCGTGACAGGGTTAACCGGCGGTTAAAGCCGCCTTGCAAAACGACGCCATCATCGTCGCGTCTTTGACCCCCGCAGCGCTTTCCACGCCAGAGGCCACATCAACCTGCCGCGCGCCCGTGCGCGCAATCGCCTCGCCCACATTCCCCGCATTCAACCCGCCCGCCAGCATCCACGGTACGCTCCAATACTTGCGCCCGGCCAGCAGTGTCCAATCAAACGCCAGCCCATTGCCACCGGGCAAAACAGCGTCCTTGGGCGGCTTGGCATCCAGCAGCAATTGATCGGCCACCGGACTATAGGCATCGATCGCTGCCAAATCATCCTCACCAGCAATGCCCAATACTTTCATCACCGGCAATCCATAACGCGCCCTAACCTCGGCGACACGTTCAACGCTTTCAGACCCATGCAGCTGCAACATATCCAGCGGAACAGCCTCCACCAACGCATCCAGCGTTGCATCATCAGCATTCACGACAAGCGCAACTTTGGCGATTCCAACAGGTGTTGCGATGGCCAACTCCGCCGCGGCTTCATGCGTCACATACCGCGGTGATTTTGGGAAAAAGTTGAAACCGACATATGTCGCGCCCGCGTCAGACGCGGCCACGACATCAGCTTCGGTGCGAAGGCCGCAGATTTTAACCCGAGTTGCGCCAGACATACCGCTTAGGTTGCAGGACGATCCAGAATGGCAAGCACATCATCTGCGCCTTCACCAGTCTTGGCGCGCAAATCCGCAATCTCTTGACGCAGCGCATCAGCTTCCCGCTCTTTGCTGCGCCCGTGCGACCGGATGCGGTGTTCGCGCAACCATTCCCATAGGAACCCAATCAACAGCCCAATCCCCACACCGATAAAGATCGCCACAAACAGCGGCAGTTGAATTTCAGGCGAAATCCCTAGCTGTTCGGCCAATGCAGGCGGCATCGCGCGCAGGGTCACGATATCCCGGTTGGCCAAGCCAATAATGATCAAACACAGACCAACAATGGCCCAAAATGCATAGCGAATGGTCTTCATCGTTTACCTTTCTAATGACCGTTCAAGCGGTCTCTTAGTCGTTTACCAGTCTTAAAGAAGGGGACATGCTTTTCATCCACTTCAACAGATTCACCCGTGCGCGGGTTGCGCCCCACACGTTGATCACGCTTCTTCACCGAAAAGGCACCAAAGCCGCGCAATTCCACACGGTCGCCATCCGCCATTGCTGATGTGATCTCCTCAAAGATCGTCCCAACAATTCGTTCCACGTCGCGTTGGTACAGGTGCGGATTCGCGTCCGCAATCTTTTGGATCAGTTCAGAACGTATCATTTGCAGGCCCCCCAAAGGCAGTCAAAAGAAAATCGATAACAGCGCTAACTATAAGGACAAAAGTACACCTGCGGAATAGCGACATGTGTATCAATATAGCTAATTCACCAGCAGAACCGGGGAAAAAATCCATTTTCTGTCCATGAATGACAACTTGGTCAGGCAGAACACACAAAAAGTTGATCAGAAACTTTCCGATTCGAAAAAAGAAAAAGGGCCCGCTGCAACGCAACGAGCCCTCTTTGTAATACGTAGACCTGTTTGGCCTATTCGTCGGCCTTCAGCGCCGCACCAAGGATGTCGCCCAAGGACGCGCCAGAGTCCGAGGAACCAAACTGTTCGACGGCCTCTTTCTCTTCTGCGATTTCGCGGGCTTTGATGGACAGACCCAGCTTGCGGGTCTTGCTGTCTACGTTGGTCACGCGAACGTCGACCTTGTCGCCAACGCCAAAACGCTCCGGGCGCTGCTCAGCACGGTCGCGGGACAAGTCAGACCGACGGATAAAGGATTTCATGCCTTCATAGTCCACCTCAACACCGCCATCTTCAATCTTTGTCACTTCAACAGTGATGATCGAACCGCGCTTCACGCCGCCAACAGCCTCAGCGAACGGATCACCGTCCAATGCCTTGATGGAAAGCGAGATACGTTCTTTCTCAACGTCCACTTCAGCAACCTTGGCTTTCACAACGTCGCCTTTGCGGAAATCACCGATGACGTCTTCGCCGCGGCCTTCCCACGTCAGGTCAGACAGGTGAACCATGCCGTCGATGTCGCCCTCAAGGCCGATGAACAAACCGAATTCGGTGATGTTCTTAACTTCACCTTCGACTTCAGTGCCCTCAGGGAATTGTTCTGCGAACACCTCCCATGGGTTGCGCTGTGTCTGCTTAAGACCCAAGGATACCCGACGCTTGACGCTGTCGATCTCCAGAACCATGACTTCGACTTCTTGGCTGGTGGAAACGATCTTGCCTGGGTGTACGTTCTTCTTGGTCCAAGACATTTCAGACACGTGCACCAAACCTTCAACGCCCGGCTCCAGCTCAACGAATGC
>CAKZVL010000090.1 GCA_937922155.1 uncultured Paracoccaceae bacterium
GCACCAGACTTTGGATGGCCGATCTTGACCTCCAGCATTTCGGCCATGCGATCAGGCATCGCCCACATCCCCTTGCCGATCTGGGCCTTGCCCTGCAATCCGCAAGCCAAACCAATATCAACGTTGCGATCTTCATAAGACGCGATCCAAGCGGCATTTTTCATATCGCCCTTGGGCACCATCGGCCCCATTTCCATGCTGGTGTGAATTTCATCGCCCGTGCGATCAAGGAAACCCGTATTGATAAACGCCACCCGCGATTTGGCCGCGCGGATACATTCCTTGAGGTTGGCAGAGGTGCGGCGTTCCTCATCCATGATGCCAAGCTTGACCGTATTGGCAGGCAGACCCAAAGCCGCCTCAACCCGGTCAAAAATTTCAACCGCAAAGGCGACCTCTTCAGGCCCGTGCATCTTGGGCTTTACCACATAGACAGAGCCATGAACCGAATTGCCACCGTCGCGTTTAAGATCATGCATCGCGATCAGCGTCGTGATCATCGCATCCATCAGCCCTTCGCCAACTTCCTCACCATCGCGATCCAGCACAGCTGGATTGGTCATCAAGTGACCGACATTGCGGATCAGCATCAGCGAACGGCCCTTGTGCGTCACCTCTGACCCATCCGGCGCGGTATAGCTGACATCGGGGTTCAACTTGCGGGTAAAGGTCTTGCCGCCCTTCGAAACTTCCTCCGTCAAATCACCCTTCATCAGGCCCAGCCAGTTGGAATAGGCCAGCACCTTATCTTCGGCGTCCACCGCTGCGACGCTATCCTCGCAATCCATGATCGTAGAGACTGCGGATTCAAGGCGGATATCGCTGATCCCGGCTTTGTCCTGACCGCCGATCTGGCTGCTCGGATCGACAAGAACGTCGATCATCAAGCCATTGACCTTAAACAGAATGGATTGACCCACCTTGTGCGCCGCATAACCCGCGAATTTGGCCGGATCTTTTAAGGTGACACTCAACGCACCATCTTCAACCGACAGGGCATCAATATCCGCCCACGAACCCGTGGACAGTGGCACAACCGCATCCAAATGCTGTCGACCCCATGCAATCACCTGCGCGCCGCGTGTTTTGTCATAGCCTTTGCCGCTGGGCAAACTGCCCAAAGCGTCGGTGCCATAAAGGGCGTCATAAAGACTGCCCCAACGCGCGTTCGCCGCGTTCAAAGCAAAGCGGGCATTCATGATCGGCACCACCAGTTGCGGACCGGGGATCGCGGCGATCTCTGGGTCCACGCCGATGGTTTCAACGGCGAAATCAGGCCCTTCTTTCACCAGGTATCCAGCGTCCAGCAGGAACGCTTCATATTCATCTGCATCAAACGGCTTGCCGCGATGGGCCACATGCCAGGCATCAATCACGCTTTGCAACTCCTCACGCCGGGCCAGCAGCGCTTTGTTGCGCGGGCCCATGTCGTGGATCAGCGCTGAAAACCCGCTCCAGAAATCCTCGGCAGACATTCCGGTGCCGGGCAAGGCTTGCTCTTCTAGAAATGTTGCAAGCTCTGGGGCCACGCGCAGGCCGTGACGTTCAATGCGATCAGTCATGAAAATTTCCTTCAGGTTCTGGTCTTTCAAAACCACATAATTCAGAAGTTTCCTATAGGCAACAAGATCGGTAAAATTTCCTTACCAATCCATGAATGGCAACCTGATCTGACCCTCGGCCTTGGGTACGCCGCCGCTGAATACGAACATCCTAACCAATATTAACCCGACCCATCGCACGCGGCGTTAACCGGGCAAATTGCCGAAATTCAGTGTACAGGTTGTGTACAGCTTGTGTACCGGGTGTGACATTGAATTTCCCAATAGAAAAAGGGCGTTAAGCTCGAAATCCCGCAAAACGTGCCGTAAGCGCGGGCTCCTGATTAACCTTTGATATCAACGCGCTCCCTTGTGGCTGGTGCACGCGCAACTTAGGTTGACCAAAACGAGACACATTCAGGTAGGAGACCCCGATGAAGGACGCCGCCCCCCAAACAATCTATCTGGCCAACTACACGCCACCCGCCTATCTGATCGACAGTGTTGAACTGACATTCAAGCTGGCCCCGACAGCCACGCGCGTCATCAGCAAAATCGCGTTTCGCGCCAACCCAGAGGCCAACTCAAAAGACTTCTTTTTGCATGGCGAAGAACTGAGCCTCATCTGGGCCAAGATCGACGGGCAAGCGGTGGAGCCGAAGATTGTCGACGGCGGCCTTACCTGCCCCGTCCCGGCCGAAAACTTCATCTGGGCGGCGGAGGTTGAGATCAATCCGCAGGACAACACAGCACTTGAGGGGCTGTATATGTCGAACGGCATGTACTGCACCCAGTGCGAGGCCGAAGGATTTCGCAAGATCACATTCTACCCCGACCGCCCCGACGTCATGGCCACATTCAGCGTGCGCATCGAAGGCGACGAACCTATTCTTTTGTCCAACGGCAATCCCGGCGACAGCGGTACAGGCTTTGCCGAATGGCACGACCCATGGCCAAAACCCGCGTATTTGTTCGCGCTGGTTGCAGGCAATTTGGTCGCCCATCCTGACACATTCACAACCATGTCCGGCACCGATGTCGCGCTCAATATCTATGTCCGCCCCGGTGATGAAGGCAAATGCGCCTTTGGGATGGACGCGCTGAAAAAGTCGATGGATTGGGACGAACGCGTCTACGGGCGCGAATACGACATGGACATTTTCAACATCGTGGCCGTCGATGACTTCAACATGGGCGCAATGGAAAACAAGGGTTTGAACATTTTCAACTCTTCCTGCGTTCTGGCCTCCCCCGAAACATCGACCGATAGCAACTTTGAACGCATCGAAGCGATTATCGCGCATGAGTATTTTCACAACTGGACAGGCAACCGGATCACCTGCCGCGATTGGTTCCAGCTATGCTTGAAAGAAGGGCTCACCGTCTTTCGTGACCAGCAATTCACCGGCGACATGCGCGGCCACGCGGTCAAGCGGATTGATGATGCGGTGCTGCTGCGCTCTGTCCAGTTTCGCGAAGACAACGGGCCATTGGCCCATCCGGTGCGCCCTGACAGTTTTGTCGAGATCAACAATTTCTATACCGTCACCGTTTATGAAAAAGGGGCAGAGCTGATTGGCATGCTCAAACGGCTCGTCGGGGATGAAAATTATGCAAAGGCCCTCGACCTTTACTTTGATCGCCACGACGGGGACGCGGCCACAATCGAAGATTGGATCGCCGTGTTCGAGGACGCAACCGGGCGCGACCTGTCCCAATTTTCAATGTGGTACGCGCAAGCCGGGACACCACGCGTGTCAGTAATAGATGCATATGAGGATGGCACTTACACCCTAACCTTCACCCAATCGACACCGCCAACACCAGGTCAGGACGACAAACACCCGATGGTCATCCCGATCAACGTCGGCCTATTGGATGCCGAGGGCGCGGAGGTCGTGCCAACAACCCTTTGCGAACTGACGCAGGCAGAACAAAGCTTTACTTTCGATGGCCTTAGCAGCAAGCCGATCCCGTCGATCCTGCGCGGCTTTTCTGCACCCGTGATCCTGGAACAGGCGCAAGATAACGCGACACGCGCCTTTCTTTTGGCCCACGACACCGACCCGTTTAACCGCTGGGACGCGGGGCGGTCACTGGCGGCGGATGTGTTGGTGCGCATGATCACAGAAGGTGCAACGCCGGACGCCGCTTATCTGGATGGCCTCGCCGCGACTTTGCGCGACGACACCCTTGATCCGGCTTTCCGCGCCCTCGTGCTCGCGCGGCCGTCCGAAACCGATACGGGGCAAGCCTTGTTTGATCAGGGCATTGCACCCGACCCGACCGCAATCCACGACGCACATCAAACGCTAAAACTTCAAATTGCACAGCATTTGCAGGATATTACACCACGTATCTATAGCGACATGGCGGTCACTGGCCCCTATACGCCTGACGCAGAACCGGCGGGAAATCGTCGCCTTGGCAACAGCGTTCTGGGCCTGATCACAATGCTCGACGGCGGCAGACAAGCCGCCGCGCAATATGCAGCCGCCGATAATATGACCCAACGGCTTGCCGCCCTCGCAGCGCTTTTGTCCATCGGCAAAGGCGACGCAGAGCTTGCGCAGTTCTATGGCGATTGGAAAACGGACAGACTGGTCATCGACAAATGGTTTGGCATCCAAATCAGCCAAGCCGCGCCAGAACAGGCCGCGAAACAGGCGGCCGCCCTCACCGAACACGCCGACTTTGACATGAAAAACCCAAACCGGTTCCGTGCCGTCTTTGGCGCGCTGGCGGGAAACACTGCGGGGTTCCATGCCTCCAACGGCGCTGGGTATGACCTGCTCGCCGATTGGTTGATCAAACTGGATCCGCTGAACCCACAAACAACAGCACGGATGTGTTCCGCGTTCCAAACATGGGCGCGTTATGACAGCGATCGTCAGGCCAAGATGAAAGCGGCGCTGCAACGTATCCTTGCCAGCCCGGATGTCTCCAAGGACACCACAGAAATGGTAAGCCGCATCCTTGGATAAGGGTCGCTTGAGCGCAAATTTAACGGGCGACCCGACAGGAAGCTTAGCGAATTCGACACTGCAAATCAGCGTCGTTCGCCGTAACGCACCCCCCTTCCTTTCGCTTGTCCCTCCCAGCGTGCTGCACTAGAACCAGCACAGATAAATTATGGAGCGTCCGCATGCTTGATCTGACCTATGAAAACCCGAAACCCAAAGTCATCGCAGGTGTTACGGGCGATTGGGAATTGGTCATCGGTCTTGAGGTACACGCGCAGGTGTCAACGCGCGCAAAACTGTTTTCGGGGGCCTCAACACAGTTCGGCGCAGAACCCAACAGCAACGTGGCCTTTGTGGATGCTGGCATGCCCGGCATGTTGCCCGTCATCAACGAAGGATGCGTGGAACAGGCGGTGCGCACTGGGCTGGGTCTAAAGGCGCAAATCAACCTCCACAGCGCGTTTGATCGCAAGAATTATTTCTATCCCGATCTGCCGCAAGGTTATCAGATTTCACAGCTTTACCACCCCATCGTTGGCGAGGGTGAGGTGCTGGTTGAAATGGGCGATGGCACTGCCCGCCTTGTGCGGATTGAACGCATCCACTTGGAACAGGACGCGGGCAAATCGATTCACGACATGGACCCGGCGATGTCCTTTGTCGATCTGAATCGCACTGGTGTCGCATTGATGGAAATCGTCAGCCGTCCTGACATTCGCGGCCCCGAAGAAGCGGCCGCATATGTGGTCAAGCTGCGCCAAATCCTACGGTACCTCGGGACCTGCGACGGTAATATGCAAAACGGGAACCTGCGGGCAGACGTGAACGTATCTATCTGCAAACCCGGCGACTACGAAAAATATCAGGCGACGCAGGATTTCAGCCACCTTGGCACGCGCTGCGAGATTAAGAACATGAACTCCATGCGCTTTATCCAAGCGGCGATTGATGTTGAGGCGCGCCGCCAGATTGCCCTGATCGAGGACGGAAAAGAGGTGGTTCAGGAAACCCGCCTTTATGATCCGGATAAGAACGAAACGCGGTCCATGCGATCCAAGGAAGAAGCACACGATTATCGCTATTTCCCTGATCCTGATCTGCTCCCGCTTGAGATTGAACAGGGTTGGGTCGATGACATCGCCGCCAGCCTGCCAGAACTGCCGGATGAGAAAAAGGCGCGCTTTATCGCTGATTTCGGCCTGTCGGATTATGACGCCAGCGTCTTGACGGCAGAAGCTGAAAACGCCGCCTTCTTTGAAGCGGTGGCAGAAGGCAATGACGGTAAGATGGCCGCGAACTGGGTCATCAATGAGCTGTTTGGTCGCCTTAAGAAGGACGACAAAGACATTAACGATAGCCCCATTTCAGCGGCACGGCTTGGGCAGATCGTTGCGTTAATCAAATCTGAAAAGATCAGCGGCAAGATCGCCAAAGACGTGTTCGAAATTGCCTATACAAACGATCGCGACCCCGAAGAAATCGTCAAGACCGAAGGGATGGAACAGGTCACAGATACCGGTGCCATCGAAGCCGCGGTGGATGAGATTATCGCAGCCAACCCCGATCAGGTCGAAAAGGCCAAACAGAATCCCAAGCTTGCTGGATGGTTCGTCGGCCAAGTGATGAAGGCAACGGGCGGCAAGGCAAACCCAGCGGCTGTCAATAAACTGGTGATGGAAAAACTGGGACAATAGCCCCCCACCTGCTTTGTCCGGCTGACCCAAAATGCAGCAACGAAAAAAGGCGCCTCAATCAGGGCGCCTTTTCTACAATTCTAGATGGTCAGTTTCAGGCCGACTTGCGTCGCGCCAGACCCAAGGCTCCAAGACCGACAAGCATCAGCGCAGCTGAGGCCGGCAGTGGCACCGCCGCAACGGCAATCGCGTCGATGTCAAAGCCATCGCCAGACCCTGTTGTGTCTTGGATCAGTAGTGAGTCAAACAATCCCGCAACTTTCGCTTCGATCACAAAGCGGTTGCGCCCAGCGTCCGTTCCATCCTGGTTCACAATCGAACCGGTCGCTGTCGCGCCAGACACAGAATTGGTGAGCGTGTAGGTAATGCTTTCTACCAGTGCAGAACTTTGGTTTCCTGTGACTTCCCAGATGTACAAAGGACCCGTGAATGTGGTTCCAAAGTCGAACAGAAGTTCAGTAAAGTTACCGGCAGATGTAAAGCCACCGTCTGTCGGTAGGCCGTCAACATCAACGCCGCCCAAGTCCTCAGCGCCCAGTGCGTTACACAGATCTTTACGGTCTGTGGACAATGCTGCGACGGAACATGTTTCACCATCAGCAGAAACCGATTCGGCGTAAACTGTTTTTGCAGATGCAGCAGAAGCCACCGTCACAATCACAGCCGCGGCACCCGCAACCTTCAGAAACTTAAACATTTTTAACCCTTTTTCTAAATCGTCACCCGGCACAATTGTACCGGTGTGAACGACAGTCCATCGGTTTCTATCAGATTGTGTAAGTGGGATGGAAGCTTATTCCCGCAATTTCTGTTTTTTTCTAGTATTGTACACGGAATCGCAACAATATGCGGCATTGCAGCAATACTGGTCATCTTTTGGCCATAAGTCTGCCACAATTGACACGAAATTGCCTCAGTTTCGCCTTAGTCTATCGACTTGGCCCCCCTCTGCCCCCCTGATACGGCCCCTCTGAACGGATCGCCAACGAAAAAGGAATGCAAATATGTATGAATACAAGGTTGTCCCTGCCCCAAAACGCGGCCTCAAATCCAGAGGTGTTCGCGGGACAGAAGCGCGATTCGCGAATGCGCTGGAAAAGATCATGAATGACCACGCCCAAAGCGGGTGGGAATACCAACGCGCGGATACCCTTCCTGCCGAGGAACGCGAAGGTTTGATGGGCCGTGCGACCGTCTATCAGAACCTGTTGGTGTTTCGCAGAACGATCGTCGAAGATTTACAAGTCGAAACCCCGGCCGCGGCAGTTGTTGCAGAAGCCGAAAAAGAAAAAGCTCCACTTGTGAAAGACGAAACAACACCTGTGGAAGAACCGGCAACGAAGCCGGAGCCGGTGAAGAAACCAGAAGTTCAGACCCAAGAAGAAATCGCAAAGGTCGACGCGGTCGAACCTACAGACACGTCACCCAAAATCGACTTAGCTGATTTCAAGAGCGAGCGCGTGTAACCGCCCAATGACGTCCTTACCAAGGGCGTCATGAACAGCCCGATGGCGCGCGAGCCGCGACATATTGGCAAAGCTTGGCGCGGCGATCACAACGCGCCAATGACTTTCGCCGGTGCCATCATCCCCGGAATGCCCTGCATGCATTGCGCTTTCGTTTATGACGTCCAGCGTGCTTGGTGCAAAAGCATCTTGCAGTCTTTGACGAATTTCGGTGTCTAGCCCCATTATTTTATCTTCGCCCCTTCAATCTGACGGTGAGAGGTTTATTCTCCTACATCCGAGTCGGAAAGGACACTGCTTATGAAAAAGAAAGACCCATTTGGTTTTGACATTTCAGTAACGAGTTCGAAAAAGAAAAACCCCAGAGGCCGAAGAGGTATGTCAGGGGCTTCTGAAACTTCAACTCGTGTCTGCGATCATGAAGGATGCCCTGAGGCTGGAAAGTTCCGCGCGCCTAAATCGCCCGACATTTTGGATGACTACTTTTGGTTCTGTCAGACCCATGTGCGCGAGTATAACCTCAAGTGGAACTTCTTTGATGGCACCTCTGAGGCAGAGCTGCGCGCGCAACAAGACAGTGACAAAGTGTGGGAACGCCCGACTCAATCATTCAAGAAAAGCGCGGAAGAACGGGCCTGGGCCCGTTTGGGCGTGGATGATCCACATCAGGTCCTTGGTGCGAATGCGACGCAAAACCCCGGCAAAGGCGGAGGCGCAACCCGCCGCCTGCCGCCGACGGAACGACGCGCCGTTGATATTTTGGAAGCCAAGGACAATTGGTCTAAACCTGAGATACGAAAGGCCTACAAAGCCCTGATCAAGGTTCTGCACCCGGATATGAATGGTGGGGATCGCAGCCAAGAAGAACAATTGGCCGAAGTCGTCTGGGCCTGGGATCAAATCAAAGAAAGCCGCAACTTCCGGGACAAGACCTAAGGTCTAGGCCAAGATCGGATCGTCGTCCTGGCCGGGGGTGTAAAACACTGTGTCGCGCTCTTTTCGGTAGATCAGGAAAAGGTAGTGCGCCGATAAAAGATTCATGACCCAAAGAACTGTCACAATCGGGTTGTCATACAACGTAACGGCCAAAGCCATTGGACCGAACATGGTGCCATAGATCGGCAACGCCAAGGTCCCGCCAATCAAACCACCGACAAAGCTGATAACTGGAATGCCACAAAGCGCCATGAAAAGCCCGCGTCCGCCCGGCTGCCCAAGCCAGCGTCGCCCAATGTACAATGCCGACGCGGCCCCCAAAGCACCCGAAAGAATCGCCCAATAGTCATAAGCCGTCAGCGTACGCAGAATATCGGAGTGACCCCCAAGTCGGTTGATCGCCGTAAACGACAGCCCTGCGCCAAACATCGCAACGATCATATGCGCTGTGCATATCCCTCTTTCCCCACGGGAGAGGCTCATGAAATTTAAAAGACTAGCTTTCATTCGTTTTCCGGCTTGTTACTTCAGACTTGCTTACTGTGGGATTTGGGCAAAAGTGTGCCTTTCTCGACGCGATGCAATGTCAAAATAATCGAGCCGATATCGGGGATGTGACGAAGCAACGCAAACCGTCCCCTTGCAGGAACGAAAATAATGATGCATCCCGATAAAAATGAATTTTGAAGGTTCCCGAAAGGCATACCAATGGCAGATGGCACTATCGATATATCAGCAAGACCAACCGACGACGTTTCGGTACGCGACGTCTTTGGAATTGATAGTGATATGAAGATTAAGGGCTTCGCTGAAAGCTCTGATCGCGTGCCTGAAATTGATAGTACGTATAAGTTCGATCCTGATACCACGCTCGCGATCTTAGCAGGATTTGGTTATAATCGTCGCGTGATGATCCAAGGGTATCACGGCACGGGCAAATCAACACACATCGAACAAGTCGCCGCCCGGCTGAACTGGCCGTGCGTGCGCGTCAACCTTGATAGCCACATCTCCCGTATTGACCTGATCGGGAAAGATGCCATCAAATTGCGCGATGGCGTTCAAGTGACTGAGTTCCACGAAGGCATTCTGCCGTGGGCGCTGCGCAACCCGGTTGCGATTGTATTCGATGAATATGACGCGGGTCGCGCGGATGTTATGTTTGTGATCCAGCGGGTGTTGGAACACGATGGCAAGCTGACGTTGATGGACCAAAACCAGATCATCGAACCCAACCCGAACTTCCGCTTGTTTGCGACTGCGAACACGGTCGGTTTGGGGGATACGACCGGGCTTTACCACGGAACACAGCAAATCAACCAAGCCCAGATGGACCGCTGGTCCCTTGTTGCGACGCTGAACTATCTCTCAAATGAGGCGGAAGCGGCGATCATCCTGTCCAAGTCACCACACTTTAATACCGAAGACGGACGCAAACAAATTTCTCAGATGGTCACAGTGGCCGACCTGACACGTACCGCCTTTATGAACGGTGATCTCTCAACGGTCATGTCGCCACGGACCGTTCTGGCATGGGCTGAAAACGCGCGCATCTTCCAAGACGTGGGCTATGCGTTCCGCCTGTCGTTCCTGAACAAATGTGATGAGCTTGAGCGCCAGACGGTTGCAGAGTTCTATCAGCGCTGTTTTGACGAAGAACTGCCAGAAAGCGCGGCAAGCCTGAGCTTGGGGTGATGGCTGCGCGGCGGGCACAGGATAACAAGGCCATTGCCACGGGGGGCGCGAATGGCCTTGTTTATAGTGTCGGCCTAAAGAAAGCGCCAAAATGAACAAACCAACCGACAACCCAGCTGATCCGTTCAAAAAGGCGCTGGCCGAGGCCACCAAAGTGATGGCCGATGATCCGGATCTTGCGGTTACCTATTCCGTTGATCCAGCAGGACAAACGACGGAAACGATCCGCCTGCCTCAAATCAGCCGCCGTATGACGCGGGATGAAGTTCTATTGGCCCGTGGCACCGCTGATGCGTTTGCGCTGCGTCATAAGTTTCATGACCCGGCAACGGCGGCAAAATACATGCCACAGGGGCAAATGGCCCGTGACCTGTACGAGGCGATGGAAACTGCCCGGATTGAAGCGGTTGGTGCGGTGCACATGCCCGGAACGGCCGGTAATATTGATGCCAAAATTGACAATGACGCGCTGCGCAAGGGTTATGATCAAATCACCGTGCCGTCTGATGCGCCCTTGTCGACGGCTGCGGGATACCTGATCCGGCATCTAGCAACCGGTCGCCCGCTCCCCGCCGGTGCCAATAACGTCATGGAGCTTTGGCGCGGGTTTATTGAGGATAGTTGCGGCGGTACGCTGGAAAGCCTTGGTGACATGCTGGACGATCAGCAGGCCTTTGCCAAGTTTGCGCGCCAGATGATTGCTGACCTTGGCTATGGCGACCAGCTTGGCGATGATCCCGACAGTTTGGATGACGATCAAGAGGATGAGGCAGAGGACGGCGGCGAGGATCAAGACGATCAGCCGGACAGCACCGGACAAGACGACGGTGAAGACGATGATATGGACGCAGCACCGGAGCAAAGCCAAGAAGACCAGCAAGACGCCAGTCAGGCTCAGGTCAGCATGGACGATCAGGCCGACGCCGAAATGGGCGAAGAGATGGACGTGCCCGATGGCGAGGCGCCGCTTGACCCGCCACCGCCGCAACCGATTTCTGACGCAGACCCTGATTATGTCGTTTTCACAACCGAGTTTGATGAGGTTATCGCCGCCGAAGACCTTGCCGAACCGGCAGAGCTGGAACGGCTGCGGACCTATCTTGATCAACAGCTTGAACCGCTCAAGGGTGCGGTCAGCCGTTTGGCCAACAAGCTGCAGCGTCGTCTGCAAGCGCAGCAAAATAGATCGTGGGAGTTTGACCGCGAAGAAGGCATTTTGGATGCAGGTCGATTGGCCCGCATTGTGGCGTCCCCGACCACGCCGCTTTCGTTCAAAGTGGAAAAAGATACCGAATTTCGCGACACCTCTGTCACGCTGCTGTTGGACAATTCGGGATCAATGCGCGGCCGCCCAATTTCCATCGCGGCGATCTGTGCAGATGTTATGGCGCGCACGCTGGAACGCTGCGATGTAAAAGTCGAAATTTTAGGCTTTACCACCAAAGCGTGGAAAGGTGGGCAAGCCCGCGAGGATTGGCTGAAGGAAGGGCGGACAACAACGCCGGGCCGTCTGAACGATTTGCGCCATATCATCTACAAATCTGCCGATGCCCCATGGCGGCGTACGCGCCCCAACCTTGGCCTGATGATGAAAGAAGGCTTGCTGAAAGAAAACATTGATGGCGAAGCGCTGGAATGGGCGCACCGGCGCCTGACCGCGCGACAAGAACAGCGCAAAATTTTGATGGTGATTTCGGACGGGGCGCCGGTGGATGATAGTACCTTGTCTGCCAATCCGGCCAATTATCTGGAAAAACATTTGCGCGATGTGATCGCGATGGTCGAAAAGCGTAAGGCGGTGGAGCTTGTCGCCATCGGTATTGGCCACGATGTGACCCGCTATTATGATCGCGCGGTCACCATCACGGACGCAGAACAATTGGCCGGCGCGATGACCGAACAATTGGCGAGCCTGTTTGATACCGATCCGCGCAAACGCGCCCGGGTTCTAGGGTTGCGAAAAGCCAGCTAGGGGTAAATTTTTTGAAGGAAAAAATTTCGCCTCCGGCGGGAGTATTTCTGGCAAGATGATGGGAAACGCGATGTTTCAAAGCTTTGAGGTACAAACATCTGCTGACCAAGGCCCGCCGCGGTTGAAAGCGCTGCGCGACATCATGGGTGATTTGGACGCGTTTTTGGTGCCCCGCGCGGATGTCTATCAGGGTGAGTATGTCGCCCCATGTGATGAACGTCTAGCTTGGCTGACGGGGTTTACCGGATCTGCCGGTTTTGCCGTTGTGCTGAAAGAAAACGCGGGCGTGTTTGTTGATGGTCGGTATCGATTGCAGGTTGTGGACCAAGTGGCATCTGAGTTTACACCAGTGCATTGGCCGGAAACACAGCTGGCGGAATGGCTGCGCGATCAATTGCCAAATGGTGGTCGGGTTGGATTTGACCCATGGCTGCATACAGTGGCAGAAATGCGCAGTCTTAATGCGGCCTTGGCAGAGGATGAAATTACGTTTCAACCGAGCGCAAACCTGATTGATCGCATTTGGTCAGATCGCCCTACCCCACCATCTGCGGTTTTTACAAAGCATCCAGATACGCTTGCCGGGGAAACGGCGCACTCAAAGTGCGCGCGGTTGAGCGATGAGATGCTTGATGGCTGTTTCGTACTGACGCAGCCGGACAGTATCGCATGGCTTTTGAACATCCGCTCGACCGATATTCGGCGCAATCCGGTTCCCCATGCCTTTGCGCTTTTGAACGCGGATGGATCGGTTGATCTATATGCACGGGCGGGCAAGGCTGATGGCATTGTTGCGGAATTGGACAATGTGAGGCTCTGCGATGAGAATGACTTTTTGCAAGATCTATCTGACTTACCCGCACCGGTTCGGCTGGATCCCAAGACTTGTCCAATTCGCATCGCCACGACCCTTGCGGATGCAGGCATAGAGATTTTGCATCAAGAAGATCCCTGCCTCATGCCCAAGGCTTGCAAGAATGCTGCCGAGGTTGCAGGCGCGCGCGCGGCCCATTTGCGGGACGCTGTTGCGATGGTGAGATTCCTAGCCTGGCTTGATGCCGAAGCGCCGGGCGGGACGTTGCGCGAAATTGACGTGGTGCAAAAACTGGAAGGGTTCCGGCGCGATACAAATCAATTGCGCGACATATCCTTTGAAACGATCTGCGGCGCGGGCGAGAATGGCGCCATTGTGCATTACAGGGTGTCTGAGAGCACCAACCGCCCAGTGAACCCCGGTGAGCTGTTGTTGGTGGACAGCGGTGGTCAGTATGAGGACGGGACAACCGACATTACCCGCACAATTGCAATCGGCGCGCCAATGCCAGATGCGCAGACCTGCTATACCCTTGTTCTGCAAGGCATGATCGCGGTGAGCCGTGCGCGTTTCCCCAAAGGTGTGGGCGGGCAGCATTTGGACGCACTGGCCCGCATGCCGCTATGGTTGGCTGGTAAGGATTATGATCACGGCACAGGGCATGGCGTTGGGAGCTATCTAAGCGTTCACGAAGGCCCACAAAGCCTGTCGCGGCGCAATACGGTGGCGTTGCGCGAAGGCATGATCCTGTCCAATGAACCGGGTTATTATCGCGCCGGACACTTTGGCATTCGCATCGAAAACTTGATTGTCACCCAGACCGCACCATCAATTGACGACGGCGATGATCGCGACATGCTTGATTTCGAAACACTGACATGGGTCCCCTTTGACCGCCACTTGATCCTGAGAGAGATGTTAACCGGGGCAGAGCGGGACTGGATTGATCGCTATCATGCAGATACGCTGGAAAAAATCGCACCATTGGTCGAAGGGTCAGTTCTAACGTGGCTCGGGGCGGCTTGCGCACCACTGTCGTGAAATTTGACGCCCCTGCACATTGCGGAGCATTTATTTGAAGGAACTCTAAAGAATGGCACAGAACATCACGATCCATCCCGCAGCGGGCACCTTCGTTGTTCGCGCTGGCGGTGCCGTTTTAGGCGAAACCACTCAGGCGTTGGAGCTGATCGAGGGGGATCGCCCATCGGTGATCTATATTCCACGGTCCGACATTGCGATGGCATTTCTAGAGGCGACAAAGACAACGACGACTTGCCCGCGCAAAGGCGTTGCCAGCTATTACTCCATCATCGCCAAAAGCGGTGAAATCGCGGATGCTGCGTGGTCCTACGAGGATCCGCTGCCAGATATAGCAGCGATCAAAGACTACCTTGCTTTTGATATTGATAAGGTCGCGGTGGAAGCTGTTTAGGAATGTTCCTCAGCGGCTGTGGCGGCCAATGCCCGGTTCATCGCCCTGAGGGCGTCGATTTGAAATAAGGCCCCCCAAAGTTCTGGCGGGCTGTCTTCGCCACCCAGCGTGACCACTGGAATGAACAGATGATTGCCAGCTTCAAACATTGGCATGGCTTGTTCCAATGTGGCATTGCCGTCGATATACGTCCCCTCTTCGATGAGGGCCCAACACATATCTTCAGCAGCAGCACGCTTGCTGTCCTTTTCCCGCATCAAATTGGCAACGCGGAAGGTTGCCAATAGGTAGCTTTGCGGCCCTGCTGCCAAATGCACGTTGCGGCGTTCCAGCTGGGTGAGGAAGAAGGACCGATCGACCAGGCGTGAAGACAGCGCAGAAGACATCGAAACAGAAACCATCACCGCAAGTCCCGTTTGCCAGTCGCCTGTCAATTCAAATACGATTAACGTCGTTGAAATCGGCGCGCCCAAAACAGCTGCGGCCACAGCCCCCATGCCCGCCAAGGCGTACAAAGTCTCTTCTCCAGACACCATTGGGAACACGGCTGTTGCAACGATGCCAAAGGCCAACCCGGTCAGCGCACCGATCATCAAGGACGGGGAGAAAATGCCGCCGCCCATACGACCGCCCATTGTGATGGCGACGGCAATGACCTTGAGCAGAACAAAGACGATTGCCTCGTGCAGGATCAACTGCCCGGTCAAAGCCGCCGAGGTCGTTTCATAGCCGACGCCGATGATATGGGGCCACCAAATTGCCAAACAGCCAAGCATACCACCCGCAATGGCCGGTCGCAGATACCGTGGTAATTTCAGCCCAGATTGCAGCTGCGTTCCCAAGTCTTCAGCCCAAAAGATTGAGCGCATCAGCAAAACAGCGACACCGCCACACACAAGCCCAAGGATCAGGAAGGCGGGCAATTCCACATAAAACTGCAGAGCATTTTGGGCCGGGAGCACGAATTCGGTCACATCGCCAAAGGCCAATCGGTTGATCACAGTTCCCGCAGCAGAGGCAATGACGATCGGGGCAAAGGCGTGCACAGCAAAGTGGCGCAGAATGACCTCTAGCGCAAACAAGGCGCCTGCAATTGGCGCGTTAAAACTGGCAGATACCGCCGCTGCCACAGCGCAGCCCAATAGATCGCGTCCGGTTATCCCATCGGCATTTAGCCATCGGTTGACGTAGGTTGAAATCGTGGCGGCAAGGTGAACAACTGGCCCTTCGCGCCCGGTTGATCCCCCGGTTGATAGCGTGATCAAACTGGCAACGGCCGAGGCAAGCCCTGTTTTCACCTCGACGCGGCCGTCATTCAATGCGGCACCTTCGATGACATCTGCAACTGAGCGGGACCGCCCATCTTCGGTGAAAAAGTGCAGGATCAAGCCAACGGCCAAACCACCAAGGATTGGAATAACCAAAACCTGGTACCATGCCAGATCAGCCAAAAACGAATGGAATGTCGTCGGATCATCAGAACCATAAATCGTACTTTGCAGCCATTCAATGCTGAGGCGAAACAGCAGTGCGGCTGTGCCAGATGCGATCCCAACAGCCAAGGCAATAAACCAAAACTGTATCCGCCCGGGGCTGTGGGTCTTCATCGTTTCGATCCCATCGCGGCAGGATGCCCACAAATCGTCTAGCCTTGATTGAATGAAGCGACGAAATGACATGGAGAACGGACCCTTTACCCTTAAGAAGGATGTTTAAGCCAGCCTGCCCTCAGGTTCAATTGGAAGTCCGGGTAGACATTTACGTCAACAATAATGACCAACTTATGGTTAGGTTGCCTTTTACTTACGTAACGGTAACATAAGCGAGTTAATTGTTGTTAGGGTTGGCAACTGGGGTTTTGTCAGCTTTCGTTCACCCTGGTGAAACAAATTGCCTAATTCAATCGTGCGGAGGTGAGTGGCCGCACGACACCCTATTTAGATAGTTACATTCCTAGCGCCCGGCCGTTTTTACCCTTCAGCCGGGCGCTTTTTTTCAAGACAAGAGCGCCTTTGCAGCCTCTCGCGCGGCATCGGTGATACTGTCACCCGACAGCATCCGCGCAATTTCATCCACCCGGTCGCCTGCATTCAACGCAACTACCGTCGATGTTGTTGATGTTTTTGTCTGCCGTTTTTCCACACGCCAATGATGTGCGCCAAGTGCGGCAACCTGCGGCGAATGGGTCACCACCAACACCTGCCCGCCCGACGCGATGTCCGACAGGCGGCGACCAACTGCATCTGCTGTTGCACCGCCCACACCGCGATCAATTTCATCAAAGATCATTGTCAGTCCACCGCTTCCACTTTTGGTGAGGCAAACCTTCAGCGCCAAAAGGAAGCGGCTTAGCTCCCCTCCGGATGCGATCTTGTTCAACGGTCCGGCGGGGGCGCCGGGATTGGTTGCAACTGTAAAGGCCACTTCATCTTGCCCATCGGGACCAGCGGGGGCTTCAGACAGGTTTGTCACAAAGACCGCGCGCTCCATCTTGAGTGGTGCAAGCTCTGCGCCCATCGCCTTATCCAATGCCTTAGCCGCTTTTTTTCGTTTTTCGTGAAGGGTTTGCGCCGCAAAGCTATAGTCGGCTTGCGCGTCGGTTACCGCCTTCTTTTGGGCAGCAAGTTGACCCGCGCCATCATCCAAAGCCGCCAAACGCGAGCGCAAACCGTCGGCAAATGGTCCCAATTCATCCGGCAATACCCCATGCTTGCGCGCCAAACCCCGGATCGCGAATAGTCTTTCCTCAGCGTCTTCCAAATCGGAGGGGTTAAAGGCCAAGGCGTCCAAACATTCTTGAACGCCCCGCTGCGCCAAATCCAATTCGACCACCGCGCGTTCCAGGGCAGATAGCGGCGAATCTAAGCGCCCGCCGGTTTCAATCGCTGCGTCAGCCAGCCATCGAGTTGCATCAGCGATACTTCCCTCCGCACCCTGCTGTCCAAGTGCGTCACCCGCCCGTGCAACATCATTGCGAATCTTGTCAGAGGCCTGCATCAGACGGCGTTGCGCATCTAAGGTTGCTTCTTCCCCTGCTTGAGGATCCCAGCTATCAAACTCCGCCACAGCATGACGCAAATAGTCTTCTTCTTCCTTCAGTGCGGCAATCTTAGTTTGTGTTTCTGATAGGGCTTTTTGCGCGACGGATAAGGCTTTCCACGCTTTACGAACACTGTCTAACTCTTTGTCCACATTGGCAAAAACATCCAAGAGCTGGCGATGCCTCCGCGGATTCAAAAGACCACGATCATCATGCTGCCCATGCAATTCGACCAACGTATCTGACAAGGCGCGCAGCACTTCCCCTGGCGCACGCCGCCCGTTGATCCAAGCTGTTTTGCGCCCATCACGGCTGTTAACGCGGCGCAGAATGACTTCATCCTCTGCTTCAAATCCCGCCTCTTGCAAAATGGCGCGACCCGGGTGATCTGGCGAAAGGTCAAAACTTGCCGTCACTTCACCCTGCTCTGCACCGGCGCGCACCAATTCAGCCCGGCCCCGCCAGCCCAAGACAAAACCAAGACTGTCCAAAAGGATTGATTTACCCGCACCGGTTTCGCCGGTGAGCACATTCAGACCGGGCTGAAACTCAAGTTCCAGCCGGTCGATGATCAACATGTCTCTGATATCTAGGGTGCGCAGCATGGTCGATTGGGGCAGCCCCCATCCCTCCTAAAGCCACTCACCGCGTATCACCTGGCGATAGATGGATGATAGCCAATTGTCACCAGCGGTCTGCAAGGTCAAACCACGGCCAGTCAGCAAAGCATAGCTTTCTTGATACCACTCGGTCGATTGGAAATTATGTCCCAGAATGGCACCCGCAGTCTGAGCTTCGTCGAGCAAACCAAGACTTAGATAGGTCTCGACCAAGCGATGAAGCGCTTCGGCTGTGTGGGATGTCGTTTCAAAGTCCTCAACCACTGTGCGGAACCGATTGACCGCAGCTGCGTAATGTTTGCGCTTCAGGTAGTAGCGGCCAACTTCCATCTCCTTGCCCGCAAGATGATCGAAGGCAAGATCAAATTTCAACACAGAAGAGCGCGCGTATTCACTGTCAGGATAACCTTCGATCACAGCCCGCAAGGCTTGCAACGCTTCAAAGGTAAGCCCTTGATCACGACCAATTTCATCGATCTGATCATAATAAGACAGCGCGATAAGGTACTGCGCATAGGCCGCATCTTCGGTTGCAGGATAGAAATTGAGATACCGCTGTGCTGCGATACGCGAGTTGGCGTAATCGCTGTCCTGATGATAGGCAAACGCCTGCGATATCAACGCTCTTTGCGCTTCTTGAGCGTAGGGGTAGAGCCGTTCAATTTCACCGAAATAAAAGGCCGCATCATCTGGTTGCCCGCGTTGAAGTTCAAACTCACCGCGTTCAAAAACTTCTGCGGGCGTAAATTGTTCCAAGGCACCTTCGCGACGGGGGTTCGCATTTTCGCAGCCTACCAAAATCGCGATCGCAAGAAACGGCACGCATTGCATCGCACCTAGCGGTGTCAAAAATTTCTCACCTGACATTGAGTGCCCTCACATACCACCGCCCAAGATAGCCATTTTTGGCCCGATTAGGGAAGGTTTAACAGATAAAGTCAGGAAGGAAAAAGGCTTTTGCGACGCTTGCGCGGAAGTCTGGACTTCACAATTTACGCGACAGCGAAAAGGTCTGCTTTGCTTACGCCAACTCCGGGCAAACGTGCGGCAGTTTTGGCGTCACAAGTGATCCAACGCCATGCCGTGTCATCGGCAAAAACAGCCCTCAGCAATTGATTGGTCAACGCATGCCCTGCCCGCATACCAGTGTAACGCCCAAGAATCGGCGCGCCGGCCATGTAAAGATCACCCAAAGCATCCAGCATTTTGTGGCGCACGGCCTCATCCTGGTGACGCAAACCACCGGGCGTCAGAATGATATCGCCTTCAACAACAACAGCATTTTCAAAGGATCCGCCAAGGGCCAATCCCTGCGCCTTCATCGCATCAACGTCACGTTGGCGACAGAAGGTGCGGCTATCGCAAAGTTCACGAACAAAGCTACCATTCGCCAAAGACAGTGTTTTTGACTGATGGCCGATCGCCGCGTCATCAAAGTCGATTGTAAAATCAATTTGCAAGGTCGTCGCTGGGCTAAGCCGCGCGACAGCGTCACCCCGGATCACCTCAACGTCGCGCAAAATTTCTATTGCCCGAAGCGGCGCAGACTGGCGAATTACACCTGCGTCGATAAACCCGCGCACAAATGCCGCGGAACTGCCATCCATAATCGGAACTTCAGGCCCATCAAGTTCAATTCGGGCATTGTGGATGCCTGACCCAGCCAAAGCCGCCATGACGTGTTCAATCGTTGAAACAGTTACGCCGTAAACGTTCATCAACCGCGTATTCAAGGGCGAGACAGCAACCAAATCCCAACGGGCAGGCAAAATCGCATGCTCTTGTGGCGTGATATCAGTCCGGACGAAAACAATACCTTCATCCGCCGCAGCGGGACGCACAACCATACGCGTCGAAACGCCGGTATGTAGGCCGCAACCATCAAAGGTTACTGGGGATTGAAGTGTGCTTTGCAAAAGTTTTACCTGTCCTTAGTTGCCGCAAACGTATGTCTGACGGCTCACTTGCACAATTCACGCTTTACAACCGTCTGAAACATGATGCTGCAAGTGCGAGAGATTTCAACTAACACCTTGATATGAAATGAAAAAGCCACCCAGTGGGTGACTTTTTCCTTGTCGATTTGCAACACTCAAGCAGCTTTGAATCGGCATCTAGCGTTAATTAGTTTGCCTGACGCCGCAAAAACGCCGGAATTTCAATGCGTTCCTGCTCAGGATCAGCTTCTGCAGCTGGTTCTTCGTGCAGCGGCGTGACACGTGGCTGTTCACGCGGGGCCAATGAAGCAGGTGGTTCACCTGCAGCTGCTGCACCGGTCATCCGGTTGATCAAAGAATTGATACCAAACCGGGGCTTTTCAGATTCGGCCGTTGGTGCCACAGCGGGTGCTGGTGCCGCGCCAGTTGGTGTGCGGCCAACCGCAGCTTGCAACCGGGCCTGAACTTCTGGCGTTGGTGTACCGGGTGCGCGCGGGGCAACAAAACCTGCATCCACTGGCGCTCTCGCTGCTGGTTCTTGGGCTGGCTGATAGGCTGGTAGTGGCAGACCATCTGAACCCGTTTGGTGCGCGTCGCTGGAAATCGCTGCGTGCATGTCGCTAAAGTCATCCTTAACGGGTTCCATCATCCGACCGTCATCGATGTCTTCGAACAATGATGGTTCTGGCGCTGGCGCCTGGGCCGTTTCTGGCATTGGCGCTGGCGTTGCTGGCGTCATTGCCGCCGCGGGCGGCGCCACCTCTGCTGCCGGAGCGGCCTCAGGCTGTGAAATTGTCAAAGGCGCGGCCATTGACCGACGTGGCAATGGTGTTTCGTTGGTCTTGGCAACTGCATCGATCCCCGTTGCAACAACGGATACGCGCATCTTGCCTTCCATGCCCGTGTCCAGTGTCGAACCAACGATAATGTTTGCTTCGCCGTCGACCTTTTCGCGGATCTTGTTGGCAGCTTCGTCGAGTTCGAACAAAGTCAGGTCGTAACCACCGGTGATGTTGATCAACACACCCTTTGCGCCTTCCAATGAAATCTCGTCCAGCAATGGGTTCGCGATGGCCTTTTCAGCGGCCTGAACGGCGCGGTTGTCGCCTTCGCCCTCTCCAGTGCCCATCATCGCTTTGCCCATTTCGTCCATGACGGCGCGAACGTCCGCAAAATCGAGGTTGATGAGACCCGGACGGACCATCAAATCGGTCACACCTTTAACACCTTGGTACAACACATCATCCGCAAGCGAGAACGCTTCGGTAAAGGTTGTGTTTTCGTTGGCCAACCGGAATAGGTTCTGGTTTGGAATGATGATCAGCGTATCGACAACTTTCTGAAGGGCATCAACGCCTTCTTCGGCTTGGTTCATGCGCTTTTGGCCTTCAAATTGAAACGGCTTGGTGACAACACCAACCGTTAGAACGCCAAGTTCGCGCGCGGCCTGTGCGATGATTGGCGCAGCACCCGTCCCGGTACCCCCGCCCATGCCGGCAGTGATGAAACACATGTGCGCACCAGCAAGGTGATCAACGATCTGTTCAATGCTTTCTTCCGCAGCGGCAGCACCAACAGTTGCACGCGCGCCTGCGCCCAACCCTTCGGTCACTTTGACACCCATCTGAATTTTCGCCGAGGACATAGATTGCTGCAAAGCCTGCGCATCTGTGTTTGCTACGACGAATTCAACACCCTCAAGCTGCTGTTCGATCATGTTGTTCACAGCATTGCCGCCAGCACCACCAACACCAAAGACTGTGATACGTGGTTTCAGTTCTTCTTGTGGCTGCTGTTCGGGGAATGAAAGGTTAAGTGTCATACTCTGTCCGCCTGTCTACGCTTTTGGCCCGACCCAGCGGGCAGATTCTCTCTAGATTGGTGTGACTTTAGCGTTACTCTTAGTGCTCGTCATCCCAAATCCGCGAATTTGACACAAAATATGGGGATAAGTAGGGGCCCCATGCCTGCATCTTTGTTTAGCACGCACATTTCGCGGTCAGCTTGGGTCACAGCCCAACACTTAGCAATAGCTGGCAGGCGCAGGAAAACACTACGCAAATCGCCATTCATCCATTCTTGCAAACACCGCTCGTGCCCACCACCGGGTTTTCCCGGCTTTATTGATGATTACTTAGCATTTCTCTGAGCCGGCGTCATCGAAAAAATGTTACTCGGCAAAGGATCGCATAGGATTTTACCAGTTATCTTTAAACCAACGGACCGCGCGCTTGAGCGATCGTGCTGGATATGTCTCTGCAGGGATTTCAAAGTCCCACCATTCGTCTTGCGGATGGGCGGCAAATAACGTCAAACCGACCGCGCCTGAAAACGCAGGGCCAGTCGCAGCTTGCGGCAGACCTTGTACGCGCAACGGACGACCAAGGCGCACTTGTTGGCCCAGAATCTTTGCGGCCAATCCATCAAGGCCGGGAATTTGGCTGGCCCCGCCTGTCAACACAATTTGTTGGCTGGGCAAATGTTCAAATCCGGCGGCGTCAAGGCGCAAGCGGACTTCTTCCAAAATCTCTTCAACACGGGGGCGCATTATGCCGATCAATTCGGCACGACTGACAGTGCGCCGGTCATGTTCCCAATCGCCTGTATCGCCGCCGATCTCGATCATCTCGCGGTCATCCATGCCCGTGGCCATGACCCCACCATAGAACGTCTTGATACGTTCCGCCGTCGCCATTGGCACCTGAAGGCCCATCGAAATATCCGACGTCACATGATCGCCGCCCATACGCACGGCGTCTGCATAGATCATATGTTTGCGCATAAAGATCGAGATTCCGGTCGAACCGCCGCCCAAATCAATGCACGCGGACCCCAATTCCTGTTCGTCCTCAACAAGCGACGAAATCCCGGAAACGTAGGCAGACGACGCAAGACCCGCTAGTTCCAAATCACAACGCTTTACACAGAAATACAAGTTCTGCAGCGCGACGCGATCTACGGTGAGCATGTGCATATCTGTGGTCAGTTTGTTGCCCACCTGCCCGCGCGGGTCCAACATGCCAGAACGATGGTCGAGCGCAAAGTTGATAGGTTGCGCGTGCAGCACTTCGCGATCCGTACCATAATCCGGCACATCACAAGCGGCCATAACCCGGCCAATGTCACTGTCACTGACCGTGCCGCCATCAATATCAATCGCACCTTCCAGCCCATAAGACGACGGACGCGCACCGCTTAGGCAGGCAATAACGTGATCCACTCGCACGTTGGCCATCTTTTGCGCTGCCTGAACCGCGGTGCGAATAGCGCGTTCTGTTTCCTGCATGGCGTCCACTTCACCGAAACGCACACCGCGCGACCGCGTGGTCGCCGCACCAATCACACGAAATTGGGACTGACCTGCGAGCGAGCCAATACCATCCGCGTTTTTGAAATCTTCTGTGCCGTCAAAGCGCAGCACAAGGCAGGCGATTTTCGACGTGCCGATATCCAGGATCGCAACCACGCCCCGTTGCATCGCTGCCTTGCGCATATTCCGCATAGCCCGCTGGCTGTCGTATAGGTCCCGCATCACTGATCTACCCTTCTTTCACTTACCCGTCGTAAGGCGTTTGCCGCCTCTGTTGTTAATCTGACCGTTGGTCGGGCTGCGTTGCGCATGTCCACAACGGCGACGTCACGCTCCAGCAATTTGTGTGCCGCGTTCAGCACAATAATGCGATCCAGCGCCGCACTTGGATCATCGCTTGGTAGTTGGATGCGTTGGTCGCGATCCAAAACCAAGTCCCAGCGCCGTTCGCCTATTCGCACGAGTCCGCGAACGCGTGGGCCCAACGGCTCTGCGCGTTCAAACAATCGCAGCGCTTCTTGAATACTCGCGAACGCCCCTTCGCCTGCGATCAGCGGTAAATCAGGGCGGTCTGCACGGGTTTCCAAAGCGCCCGAAAATACGCCCTCGGTATCCAAAAGGTTTAACACACTGCCATCCCGCCAGATCGCGACGGGTTCGCGGGGCGTAACCACAACGACCAAATTGCTGTCCTCGCCAACCTTTACAACGGCTTGGGAGACTGTGTTTAACGAGGACACATTCGTTTTCAAAGATTCTAGATCAAGATTAAAGGACGAGATCGGAAACGCCACTTGCACGACGCGGCGCACTTGTTCTTCGATCTGAGGTGTTGCGCCTTCGACCTTGAGTTGGTGCACCATGAATTCAGGACGATGTTGAAGCGATGTTTTCGCCTCTGCCAGTGTATCCGAAATCATTGCGCGGTTGTCGGGGTCGCTGAAAAACGTGGTGACAATGATCGCGATCAGCGCCAATGGGATACCCAAACGGAGCGTTGCGACAAACGTCGGCGTTAACATCCAGCGCTGCAGGCGGTAGCGCCATTTGGACGGCGCGGGATCACGGGTTGTGGATTTGCGCTTGGCGATCAACGCTCGCATGAGGCGTCCTCCACCATCCAGCGGCACAGATCGGGAAAGCTGATACCAACATGGGCAGCTTGTTCGGGAACCAGCGAGGTAGGTGTCATGCCCGGCTGCGTGTTGACCTCCAGGATGATCAAGCCATCAAGGCCACAGCTTTCGTCCCAACGAAAATCTGTCCGGCTGACACCGCGACAGCCAAGGGCACGATGGGCGCGCAAGGCATAGTCGAGGCAGGCTTCGGTGATTTCTGCGGGAAGGTCAGCGGGCAAAACATGGCGCGATCCGCCCGGTTTGTATTTGGCATCATAATCGTACCAACCGTCCGTCAGAATATCAGTGATCGTAAGGGCGCGGTCGCCCATCACGGTTGTTGTCAATTCCCGACCGGGGGCAAAGGTTTCGACCATCACCTGATCTGGCATATCCGCCGCCAGTTGTGGCGGCCCGTTGGCCCCATCCTGAACGAGATAAATCCCGACAGAGGACCCTTCATTGTTCGGCTTTACCACATAGGGCGGCTCCAACACGTGTTTGGCGCGGACATCTTCCGCAGAGGCGATAACGCTTTGCACGACGGGCAGACCCGCCGCCTCAAACGCTGCCTTGGAGCGCTGCTTGTCCATCGCAAGGGAAGAGGCCAGAACGCCAGAATGGGTGTAGGGAATGCGCAACCATTCCAACATGCCCTGAACGCAGCCATCCTCGCCCCAACGACCATGCAGTGCGTTAAAGACAACATCAGGGGCTTCAGCGGCCAAACGCGACGCGAGCTCGGGGCCCGCATCGGCCTCGATCACTTCAAATCCCGCTTCCCGCAACGCTGCTGCGCATTCGCGCCCCGTGCTCAACGAAACGTCACGTTCCGCTGATGGACCGCCCATCAAAACAACAACTTTGGGGCTTGCCCTGCTCGACATTACCCAACCGCCTCATATTGCTGGTCTTTTTTGACCTGCTTTTGCTATCGACCTTGCCTCAGATCGGGTCCGTTTGCCGGACCATTTTTTGTCTTGTGCAGATCAGCGTTCGCCGATGCGCATAATTTCCCACTCTAGCGTGATACCACTGGAATCGTAAACCTTTTTCCGCACCTCTTCGCCCAAATCTTCGAGGTCGGCGGCTGTCGCTCCGCCCGCATTGGTTAGGAAGTTGGCGTGCATGTCGTTCATCACCGCGCCCCCCTTTTGTGCGCCGCGCATTCCTGCGTCTTGGATGACCTTCCACGCCTTCAATTCATGGCTGTCGCCTGCCTGCCCGGTTGAGGACGCACCCGACGGGTTTCGAAACGTTGACCCGGCGGTGCGGTCTTTTGTCGGCTGGGTTTCGTCGCGTTTTTTCAGCTGGGCGTCCATGCGCGCGGCCAAGGTATCTGGATTACCTCTTGGCCCCTTTAGCGTCGCAGAAATCAGAACCGCGCCTTCGGGCAAAACCGAACTGCGGTAGGCGAATTGCATATCTGTCAGGGTCTGCCGGGTGCCATCGCGCAGGATCACCTCGGCACTTTGAAACACATCCGCGATGTAGGATCCGTAGCAACCAGCGTTCATCCGCACGGCCCCACCGATGCTACCGGGAATGGTGCGTAGAAACGTCAGATCAACGCCTGCCTCCGCAGCTTTGCGGGCGACATGGGCATCAAGGGAGGCAGCGCCCGCAACGACCTGATCGCCTGACACTTCGATCCCGTTAAAGCCCCGGCCAAGGCGGATGACGACACCGCGCACCCCGCCATCGCGCACGATCAGGTTGGAGCCGACGCCCATGGGAAAGACAGGGACAGAGGGATCAAGGGTGGCAAGGAAGGCCGCAAGATCATCGGCATCCGCAGGCTGAAACAACACATCCGCCGGGCCGCCAACGCGTAGCCAAGTCAGACCGTCCAGCGGCTTATCGAGGGTGAGTGTGCCGCGCACCTTGGGCAAATCCATACCGTATTATCCTATGCTCGTCGCTCTAATTGCAAAAACTGCGACTGCGGTAAAGTGGCTTGCAGCATTTGGATTATTTCTTGGAAATCGCCCGATCTCTCCGCCGCCAGATCAGCCAGCCGAGCAGTACTCCCGCACTTGACCCAAGCAAGGCGGGTAAGGCGAACAGCAAGGCCCAAGAAATCGCGCGGATCGGGTCGAGCCCAAAGTCGTGGTTGGTAGCAAACATCAAAATAGCGAGCGTTGCGCCGACGACAGATAATATCGTCAGGGCAAACCCAAACTGCCCCCGCTCTGCCAGCCGCGTGCAGATCACAAAAGGGATGAGCGCGAGGACCAGCATCAGCCCGAGCACTGCCAGGTCGCCCATCACAGGCCGAACACCTTGCGCAGCCATCGGGCGAGGTAGATCACAGGCCAGCGTAAAATCCACATGCCCGCCAAAAGAAAGACCAGCGCAAGCCAAGGGCCATTTTGCACCGCAAGGTAGATCAAGATCGGAACCCCCATCCCGATCAAAACATAGGCGCGCCGCCAATGATTGTCGTTGGAGGGCAGCATCGCCAGCACATTCGCCACCACCAGCCAGACACAGGCCAGCACA
>CAKZVL010000091.1 GCA_937922155.1 uncultured Paracoccaceae bacterium
AAGTCGCAGAACCAATGGCCTAAACCATTTTGATCACGTCTTTGTCGATGGCCAGCATGTACCCTTTGCGCGCAATGTTCTTGACCAACAGTTCGCTCACCATCTGATTTCCCAATGTGTCGCGCAGCCGTTTGATGCGCGTTGCGCCCGCCGCTTCGTCGCAATCCACAGACGGGCGACCAGAAATCACGCCTTCGATTTCTGCACCTGACATCACTTCATCATCCATACGTGCCTCAGCGAGGACGGATAACGTTTCCATCGCCGCCTCCGTCAGTTTGAATTCAAAGTTATTCAGGTAAACCGCTTTCTGATCGCGGCTGATCATCAAGGAATTCACCTCAATCCCTTTGCGTTCAATCTGCCCCATACGCCGGTTCAGCGCGATCAGCATCACGAGGAACGCAATCGCAGCCACCAAAAGGGCAGTGGCAAAGACCAAAAGCACAAAAATCACGAACCGGTAGGATGACAGCGTATCGGAAAACGCCGTGCCCGATTGGGCAAGGATTTCCAACAGCTTGATTTCCGCATGACCCGTAAGGGACGCATTTTCTACAAACAACTGTTCAACACGGGCATTAAATGCGTTTGCATCCGGCAGGTTCACGAACAACAAGATCGCCGCAATCGTCAGGATCACGACAATCGCAATGATCCCGCCAATAACAATCCGATTGCCAATCTCGCGGGCCTCAGTAGCGGAGGAAGAAGTCACCAGCGCTATCCTTTCGCTCTTCTAGTCCTGCGTCCTCAAAAACGCCCATGACATTCAACAAGGTCCAACCATCACCAGATAACCGGTCCGGCAATTGTGCTTCAGCGCTTGCCACGGTGCAATCACCGTTTAATTCAGCAACACCGTAATGCAGGCGCAGCGGGTCATCCTGCTTGGCCTTGTAATCAGCATAACACGCGGCGTTTGCACCCGTGGCTGACACGATTAAGCCGAATGTAATTAGGGCTATTTGTTTCATATCGCCACTAAGGTCCCTGTCATCCTGATATTCAATATCGGGCGATGTTATCGCGGCTGTCATTCCATAACCATCCCTTGTTATCGCGCAACCGGCGCATTGCCGCCCAAGGTGGGTTTGTCCTCGTACATGGTGTCATCGCCAATGTGCCACAAACCCGAAAGGAACCGTCCTATGTTCAAAACTATTGTCGCAGGCGTCACAGCCTTGTCATTGTCGTTCACATCCGCTGCCCCTGTTCAAGCGGGCGGGCTGACAGAGGATGAGATTGGAAAGCTCTTGTTTGGCTTGGCTGCAGTCGCCGTCATCGGCAGTTTGGTTGAAAACAACCATGACCGACGCAAGGTTGAGGTCACGCGCACCCCAACGCTGCGCCAAACGCCACAAATCCAACGCGGCCATCAACCAACGCGCAGTCGCCAGAACCCCAATCGCCGTGCGCTGCCACGCGAATGCCTCCGACGGGTTGAAACGCGCCGCGGCGTGCAGCGGGTGTTCGGGGCGCGGTGTCTGCGCAACAACTACGCCTTTGCGGATCGCCTACCGGGCCAATGCATAATCAACTTGCGCACCAACATAGGACCACGTCGCGGATTTGATCCCGCCTGTTTGCGCAGCTTTGGTTTCACCGCACGTCGTTAGACCTATCCGGATGCAGACGCCCCATTGCTGCATCCCGAACCTAGGGGGCAGGGTTCGGACATGGCCCTTGCCCCCATTTTTGCCTTGATGACCACAGGCAGAGGTGGTCAAAAAAGACATGCCAAACCTATTGCCAACCTTTGAAATCGAAAACAACGTCGCGGCCCATGGCTTTACCCGCATTGTTGGCGTGGACGAAGTGGGGCGTGGCCCGCTTGCCGGACCCGTTGTCGCGGCAGCTGTTGTCTTGAACCCCCACCGCATTCCCGATGGCCTGAACGACAGCAAAAAGCTGACAAAGCGAAAGCGCGAATTGCTCTATGATCAATTGCTAGAGGTGGCAGATGTCTCCATCGCCGAAGCAACCGTGCAAGAGATCGAAGAATTCAACATCCTGCGCGCGAGCCATATCGCAATGGTGCGTGCCTTGCGCGGCCTGCCTGATCCTGCGGATTATGCGCTGATTGATGGCAACCAACTGCCCCGCGATATGAACATGCCTGCCAAGGCAATTGTGAAAGGGGATGCCAAATCACTGACCATCGCAGCGGCCTCAATTGTGGCAAAAGTTTGGCGCGACCGTTTGATGTTTGCATTGTCGCAACAGCATCCGGGCTATGGATGGGCCACAAATCAGGGCTATCCGACACAGGAACACAAAGCGGGACTCAAATGTCACGGTGTAACCCCACATCATCGGCGTACCTTTGCACCCGTACACAACATCTTGTGGCAAGATAAAAACTAAACGACGAATTTATTTATTTTATTTACACCGAATCATCACTGAATCATGGTTAGGCCAACCAGATCGGGACAACCCGGCGGGACAGAGGCAAGTGATGAAAACGAACCAGAACGCAGCGGCAGCGTCCAAGCTTCCGCTTAACCAGATTTTAGATGGTGACTGCATCGACGTGATGAACAGCCTGCCAGAAGGCAGCGTTGATCTGATCTTTGC
>CAKZVL010000092.1 GCA_937922155.1 uncultured Paracoccaceae bacterium
CATCGTTTTGAGTGGACACGGGCCGAGTTCGAGGGCTGGGCCAATGAGGTTGCCGCAGAACATGGGTACACTACTGAGTTCGCGCCTCTTGGGCATGTAGACCAAACGCATGGTGGACCATCACAGATGGCGATCTTCACCTTGGGGGAGAAGTAATGACGACTCATTCAATCACCATTCCCGACTTCGCCCTTGTTGTTTTGATCGGTTCCACTGGCTCAGGTAAGTCCAGCTTTGCCCGCCAGCATTTCCTTGAAACTGAGATAGTGTCCTCGGACCATTGTCGTGCTTTGGTGTCGGACGATGAAACTGATCTAGCCGCGACAGGCGATGCGTTTGACTTGTTGAACTACACGGCTTCCATTCGCCTGAAACGGCGGTTGCTAACTGTCATCGATGCGACATCGGTGAAGCGCGAAGATCGGGCTAAGCTGGTGCAACTTGCCCGTAAATATCACGCACTGCCAGTTGCACTGGTATTGGATATCGACCCCAAGATTTGCCATGAACGCAACCAGCAGCGGCCAAACCGCGACTTTGGCGAACATGTCACTCGCAACCACGCTAAAGCTTTGCGACGTGGGCTGCGTGGTTTGCAGAAGGAAGGCTTCCGCAACGTTCATATCATGAAGTCCCCAGAAGAGGTCGACGCCCTTCAGATCGTACGTCAGCCGCTATGGACAGATAGCCGCCAAGATCACGGCCCGTTCGATATCATTGGTGATATCCACGGGTGTTTCGATGAATTGACTGAACTGTTGGGTAACCTCGGCTACCAGATCGATCCGCATGAAGATGGATCAGAAGACTTGATCAGAGCCAGGCACCCTGAAGGACGCATTGCGTTCTTCGTCGGCGACATCACGGATCGTGGCCCCAAAAACCTCAACGCGCTACGGTTGGTTATGGGGATGTGTGAGGAAGGTTCTGGCAGGTGCGTGATTGGGAACCATGACTTCAAACTGAACAAATGGCTCAAGGGCAAGTCTGTTACTCAAACTCATGGACTCGATCTAACGGTTGCAGAGCTTGAGCAGACCTCTGATACATTCCGTAAACAGGCCAGCGACTTTATCTGGGACTTGCGGTCCCACGCTTGGCTTGCCGATGGTAAACTGGTCATCGCACATGCTGGCCTGAAGGAAGAGATGCATGGGCGGGGGTCTGGCCATGTCCGCAACTTCGCCATGTTCGGGGAAACGACTGGCGAGGTCGATGAGTTCGGTCTTCCTGTGCGCCTTGAATGGGCCAGAGATTACCGTGGGAAGGCCGATGTTGTCTTTGGTCACACGCCCATGGCTGATGCTGAATGGTTGAACCACACCATGTGCATCGACACTGGCTGCGTCTTTGGCGGCAAGCTGACCGCGTTGCGATGGCCTGAGAGGGAAACCGTGACAGTGGCTGCAAAGCAGCAGTACGCAATCCCCGCAAAGCCATTGGATTCGGGGCAGTCGTTGACCGCACAGCAAGACCACGACAAGCTTTTGTACTTCGATGACTATGCGACGAAGATGCGGATCGAGACGCGGTTCAAATCAACGATCCAAATCCCGGAAGAGAACAGCTTGGCGGCGCTTGAGGTGATGAGCCGCTTTGCGGTTGATCCACGTTGGTTGATCTACCTCCCACCAACCATGGCAGCGTGCCCTACAGCGTCTGAGGGGCCGTTCCTGGAGCGGCCAGAGCAGGCCATGGATCACTATGCTGGTCGTGGCGTGACCGACTTGGTGGTCGAAGAGAAGCACATGGGATCACGGGCGCTGCTGGTTGTCGCTAAAAATGCAGAGGCTGCTCAGGTGCGATTTGGCGTAGAAGATGGCAAAGCTGGTGTCATCTTCACGCGAACAGGGCGACCGTTCTTCAAGGACGAAACATCAGAGGCGGCTGTGGTTGGGCGTGTGGCGACAGCTATGCGGTCTTCTGGTCTTTGGGATGAGTTGGGAACTGACTGGGTGCTGTTGGATTCAGAGTTGATGCCGTGGTCCGCCAAGGCCCAAGACTTGCTGAAACGCCAATACTATCCAACGGTGTCAGCCGCAGAGACATCTGCGGCGGCGCTGATTGATGCGCTGAACGGTATGGACGGTTCCGAAGAACTTGCCGCGCTAAAAGCGAAGGCAGAGATAAGGCTGTCGAATGCAACGCTGATGGGTAAGACAATTGATGGCTATTGCTGGGAGGCCAGCGGCATCGACGATTACCGCATTGCTCCGTTCCATATTCTTGCGACTGAGGGCCATGTTCACACCGACAAGCCGCACACTTGGCACATGGAAATGATCTCGAAATTGGCTGACGGTGACCCGATCCTTCAGGCAACGGGTTGGAGGCGGATTAATCTCGATGATCCCGCACAACGGGAAGCGGTTGTTGAATGGTGGCTCGACCACACGTCAAAGGGTGGTGAAGGGTTGGTGTTCAAGCCAACCGATTTCTTGGTGCGCGGCGAAAAGGGCATGATCCAACCTGCAATGAAGGTGCGGGGGCGCGACTACCTGCGCATCATCTATGGTCCCGATTATGATCTACCTGAGAACATCGAACGACTGCGGCAACGCGGGTTGGGGCGTAAATTTTCTCTGGCGGAACGAGAGTTCAAACTTGGCTTTGAAGGGCTGCATCGGTTCGTGGAAGGCTTGCCGCTGTCGAAGGTGCATGAATGTGCGCTGGCTGTGTTGGCGTTGGAGAGTGAACCTGTCGACCCGAGGCTGTAAGATTTGCCGTCAGCGGCCATTCGTGCCGCCTGCAGCATCCGGTAAAATGGGCTCCTTCTTGCCGTTAGCTGCAGGTAAGATGAATGGCCGGTTTGAAGCTCAACAGCATGGCCCCTGCCGGAGTGTGCCTCCGCAAATGCCTATGAATCCACATCTCTACAAGCCGGTTGCCCCGCTGCAATCCGTCACTCGGTACTGAAATTCAAAAGCGCAGTCAGGAAGGCAATCACATCCTCAGGCGTTGTTGCCTTGGCCTTCGCCAATCTCTCAGGACACAATGGAGGGTCAATAAACGCGACCGCATCTCGCTCGTTGATCCATAGGATCGACAACTCCGAGGTCTCCCAAGCGTACACCCAACCAACCGTGCGCTTGGCATCGGTTCCAATCAGCCGAGCAATGGGTGATGCTTCTTCGTTAAAATGGGTCACTATCTAATTCACTTTGGACTTGCTGGCCGGATGTCGCGACGCCAGAAAGCAACTTGGTTTTGTGGGGTTGAGGGTTTATCCTAGTGTCGCGGTGCTAGAAATTCGTGGGCTAGAGACCGCCTTGGCTTGAATACTATTGATCATGAATTCTGAGAGGCACTTCGGCCTTTGTTTGAAAAAATGACGATGTCAAAATTTATGCCCAACCCTCACGTGCAATTTCCACTTTGTACTCGCCTATCTTGGCGCTGGACCCCAATTCGGGAAATTATTAGCCGAAGACAATAGTCTACCATCCGAATGTAGAATATATTGCGTGGTTATATACTCTACATCTGGGCTCTGCCTTTGGCATGAAGCTACGGATACAACTTGGTTTGAATATTCAGGAAGCGCGACGATCCAAAGGGTTCAGCCAAGAAACCCTTGCGCATCGCGCCGACATTGATCGGGGCTACATTGGCAAAATTGAAAACGCAAAGCATGCGGCAACGATTGACATGATTGAAGCTATCGCCAGGGCCTTGGATATTGAGGCGCAGGAACTTCTTAAGCCTCGAATTTGATTGCCCAGCATTTAGACTGGTTGTCGGGCTAGGCTAACGTTCAAGTGTCCCCAAGAACCGCCCATATTCTGCGCTGACCTCCCGCGCTTCCTGAAACGCGCGCGCCCGTTCGTCGTCAAGGCAGCGGAAATAGCTCTGTATATCCTGAATGTAGATCTCGAAGTCGTTCTGGATGAGGTCAGCGTATTCTCGAGCAGCTTGCGGATCGCTCGGTACAAAAGGCCGCTCTGGCGCGAGACAGTTGGCACTGCTGGCTGAACTCCCAAGCACAGCACTCAATAGTATAACCTGCGGGACCAAATGCAGTAGCTTCATCTTTTGCCAAGAATCCTTTATATGACGCAGCACGGCAAAGCCCTCGAACCGATCAGGCCGAGGGCAAATACCACATCAGAGTCGCAATAATATACCTTGCGTTTCGTTAATATACTTTCGTATGTTCGTAATGTCCATGGTGGGCA
>CAKZVL010000093.1 GCA_937922155.1 uncultured Paracoccaceae bacterium
ATCGCAAAACGGAAAGGCCAAACGCGTCATAATCCACCCCATACCTATCGGCGCCATGTGCGCAAGTATGTACCAAAAAAATCAGGTCGGAAAATCCCATCTCTTGCTCGTTCACCCAGCAAAATAAGGGTTCTGGTAGGCCCGGCAGGACTTGAACCCGCAACCAAAGCGTTATGAGCGCTCTGCTCTAACCAGTTGAGCTACAGGCCCCCAGTGGAAATCAGCTACCGCCCCAGCTTGCGAAATTCAAGTGGGTTTTGCACAAGCGAGGCTGGCCCTTCGCTGCCAACTGCGGTATCGGGGCGCCAGAAATCTTTGGGGGCAACATGACCAAGAAGAACGGGCTCACCTACGCCGATGCAGGCGTTGATATTGACGCAGGCAATACGCTGGTTGAGCGGATCAAACCCGCGGCCAAACGCACAAATCGTCCCGGCGTTATGGCCGGGCTTGGCGGCTTTGGCGCGATGTTCGACCTCAAAGGGGCAGGGTATGCGGACCCTATTCTTGTCGGGGCAACCGACGGCGTCGGCACCAAACTGCGCATTGCTATTGATACCGGCCTTGTGGACGGCGTTGGCATTGATCTGGTCGCTATGTGCGTCAACGATCTGGTCTGCCAAGGGGCAGAGCCTTTGTTTTTCCTAGACTATTTTGCCACCGGCAAGCTGGAGCTTGACCAAGCGACCCGCATCATCAACGGCATCGCTAAGGGGTGCGAGATGTCGGGTTGTGCGTTGATCGGCGGCGAAACCGCCGAGATGCCGGGCATGTATCCGGCGGGTGATTTTGATCTGGCCGGCTTCAGCGTCGGCGCGATGGAACGCGGCAGCGAAATCCCACGGGATGTCGCCGAAGGGGACGTGCTTATTGGGCTTTGGTCCAACGGCGTGCATTCCAACGGCTATTCACTCGTGCGCAAGGTCGTGGAAAATTCGGGCCTTGGCTGGGACGATGCTTCCCCCTTTGGCACGGGCACGCTGGGTGAGGCATTGCTGGCCCCCACAACGCTTTACGTCAAAGGCTGTGTGCAAGCGCTTAAAGAAACTGACGCCGTTCACGCCCTCGCGCATATCACCGGCGGCGGCCTCACTGAAAACCTGCCACGGGTTCTGCCCGACGGGCTTGGCGCAGATATCAATCTGAAATCCTGGCCATTGCCGCCTGTGTTCAAATGGCTAATGGATCAAGCCGGGCTGGAAGAACGCGAAATGCTCAAGACGTTTAATTGCGGCATCGGCATGGTGGCTGTGGTCGCCCGCGATCAGGCGCAGGCCGTGGGCGATATCTTTGATGCCGCCGGTCACGATGTCTGCGTCATCGGCGAGGTTACCGCAGGGCCGGGCGTGCGATATTCCCAAACGCTTGCATGAAACGGGTTGCGATCCTGATCTCTGGCGGCGGCTCCAACATGGTCGCGCTTCTGGATAGTATGACAGGCGATCACCCCGCGCGACCTGTTCTGGTGCTCTCCAATAATGTCGATGCAGGCGGGCTGGAAAAGGCGCGTGCGCGCGGCGTCAAAACTGCCGTGGTGGATCACCGCCCGTTTAAGGGCGACAGGTCTGCCTTTGAACAGGGCCTGAACAAAACGTTGCAAGCCGCAAAACCCGACATCATCTGCCTTGCAGGGTTCATGCGCATCCTCACCGCAGATTTTATTGATGCTTGGGCCGGGCAAATGATCAACATTCACCCGTCTTTGCTGCCAAAGTTTAAGGGGCTTAACACCCACGCGCGTGCGTTGGAGGCAGGCGTCACGGAACACGGTTGCAGCGTCCACGAAGTGACCGCCACGCTGGATGACGGTCCGATCCTAGGTCAGGCCCGCCTTTTGATTGACCCAGCGGATACGGCCGACAGTTTGGCCGACCGCGTGCTAAGGCTGGAACACCAGCTTTATCCCGCTGTTATGCGCCGGTTCGCCGCCGGCGACAAAACCGAAGTATGCTTGCCCTAACATTCAAAATATGGCGAAATTTGTAGGGGATCAGCGGTCAAAGTGCTGGTTTGCTATCGATTATCCACCCAATGGCAAAAGAAACGGTCGTTTATCGCTCTGACGCTTTCATTAACAGCGCAGATCGCTTATTGATCGCGGATTGGGGAGCAGCCGGACAAGAACCTAAATATGCGCATACTTACGACGACGTCAGACCTATCAGAGTTCTGTAAAGAAGCGGCCAAACGGCCCTATGTCACAGTTGATACAGAGTTTCTGAGGGAGCGTACGTATTACTCAAAGCTCTGTCTGGTGCAACTGGCCTATCAGGACGAAACTGGTGAAGACGCGGTTTTGGTTGACCCGCTTGCCGATGGGCTGTCTTTGGACCCGCTTTATGATCTGTTCCGCGATGTTGGCGTGGTCAAAGTATTCCATGCCGCGCGCCAAGATCTCGAAATCTTTTACGTGGACAAGGGCGTTATTCCCGCACCGCTGTTTGATACGCAAGTGGCCGCGATGGTCTGCGGCTTTGGCGATCAGGTCGGGTATGAAACGCTGGTGCGCAAGATTGCAAAAGCGCAGCTTGATAAATCGTCCCGTTTTACCGACTGGTCACGTCGTCCGCTAACAGAGGCGCAGCAAGTCTATGCGCTGGCTGACGTGACGCATCTGCGGGATATCTATGAATTCCTCGCCGCTGAAATCGCCAAGTCTGGTCGTCAGAAATGGGTGGCAGAAGAAATGGATGTGCTGAACGATCCGGCAACCTATGAATCTGACCCAAACAACGCATGGATGCGGGTCAAAACCCGCAATACGGCCCCGCGTTTTCTGGCCATCGTGCGCGAATTGGCGCGGTTTCGTGAAACCTATGCGCAAAACCGAAACGTGCCGCGTAGCCGCGTCTATAAGGACGACGCATTGGTCGAACTGGCCGCAACAAAGCCCCGCAGTGAAAAAGATTTGGAACGCTCCCGCCTTTTACTGCGCGAAGCACGGCGCGGCGACATTGCGTCAGGGATATTGCAAGGAATTACCACCGCGTTGGACTTGCCAAATGAAGATTTGCCAAAGCCTGATCGCAGCCGTGAAAAGCTGCAGGTGAACCCGGCCATCGCCGATATGTTGCGCGTCCTGCTCAAGGCGAAAGCGGATCAAGAAGGCGTTGCGCAGAAATTGATTGCCTCAGCGGCTGACCTTGACGCGCTGGCCGCGGGTGAGCGGACCAGCCCTGTTCTTAAAGGCTGGCGCAAAGAGGTGTTTGGCCGCGATGCGATTGAACTTTGCGACGGAAAGGTCGCATTGGCCGTCGACGGCGCAAAGGTGATTACCGTCGCGCGTTAAGTGACTACCGGTTTGACGAAAGGCCATTGGTCGCGCCCTGCACCTGAATGCGCTGGATGGACGCAAGTTCAGCTGTCGTCAGAACATAAGCCGTCGTAATCGTTTGCGTCCCTGTTTGGGTTGCATTAGGTGCCGCCGCGCGAAAAGCGAGGGTGAGCGTTCCGTTGATCTGTTGAAGCGGCACCAACTCTGCGTTGAAAAATCCTTGCCCCTCGGTTTGCCCGCTCGCACGCACAATCGCCCCATCAGGGGTGCGATCCACCGATAACGCAGTAATAATGCTGACCAACGGGCGGTTATCTACGACTTGTTGTAATGCACCGGCGGGCACAAGTGGGCGGATGTCGCCCTGTGCATCGACATTTGCCAAAGGTGCCGAGCCGCCAAACCAATTGAGCGGATTTAGTCGGCTTTCTGCCACGCGTGCGCATCCACTTAAGGTCACGCTGGTCAGGATCAGAACGGTCAGTGTTTTGCGCATAGTTGGGCCTTTGACGTATGGTTCAAAAATTCTAACTGATCCCAGAGAGGCTGAAAAGGAATGATCTGGACCTTTGTACGCACCCGGCCTAGTTCAGGACCAACAAGGAGAGACCATGGCCACCGAAGCATTCGAAGACATTGCCGAAACCTTTGACTTTTTGGACGATTGGGAAGACCGCTATCGCCATGTCATCGAGCTTGGCAAAGCGATGGACGGACTGGAAGACGCCTTTAAGGTGCCCGCGACCAAAGTGGACGGTTGCGCCAGTCAAGTGTGGCTGCTGCCTGATGTGCAGGGAGAGACGTTTCGCTTTCGCGGCGACAGCGATGCGATGATCGTGCGTGGGCTGATAGCAGTTTTGGCCGCCCTTTATAATGGCATACCAAAAATCGAGGTCGCGCAGATTGACGCCCATGCAGAGCTGGGTCGGTTGGGGCTGAATGATCACCTGTCTGCGCAGCGGTCCAATGGTGTGCGGGCGATGATCGAACGTATTCGCGCCGTGGCGGCTGGCTGAGGGGGCGTTGCCCCCGCCTTTGGCCCCCCAGAGTATTTTTGGCAAGATGATACGATCAAAGTTGCGCGAGGGTTGTCGACAAATCGCCGTAACCAGTGAACCGCCGCTCAAATCTAAGCTTGAGCCGGTCTGCATGTGACTTGGCCAATGCGGTGAGCGCTGGATCATCGGTTTGGGCTTGATAGACGAGTTTTTCGTAGTTGCCGAAATACATATCCCGAAGCTCCGGGTGTCGATCAAGGCCAAGGGGTTTCCAAACAAAGGCCTCAAACTGGCGTACAAGAAAATCGGTGAGGTAAAACGCCGTCATTTCGTCCCGTGCGGCGAAAGTATCATTGCCTTCGAAAAAGCTATAGCAATGGGGCCCTTCGACCATTTTGACGCCGAGCGTGGCGCAGGCCGTAGCCAGCAATCCACCAGTGCCGCAATCGGCATAGACCACAAAGATTTCGTCATAGGCACCGCGCTGGTTTTCAACTGCTGTTTCAATAGCAGGCACAATTTTTTCGGGATGATTGTGATAAATCGCAGGCAGACATTGCAGATCCAAGTGGTCCCAATGATAGGATTTCTTCAGGTCGATTATTTCCCGTGCCAAGGCACCGCAAGCCAGCAACAGAACCCGACCTTTGCCTGCCGGTGCAAGCCCGATTGTAGAAAGATCTTGATCGGATGGAAACGACATCAGACCTTTGACCGCCGCGTTAGCCTGATGCCATCTGGTTGTGTTTACGGGCCATGAATTCTTTCGCCGTTTCAACTGCGACGGCGGCATCACGACAATAGGCGTCAGCGCCAATCGCTTTGCCGAATTCTTCGTTCAGGGGGGCACCACCTACCAAAACGACGTAGTCGTCACGGATGCCTTTCTGGACCATCGTATCAATAACGACTTTCATATAGGGCATCGTGGTGGTCAGCAGGGCGGACATGCCAAGAATGTCGGCGTCTTCTTTGTCCAAGGCGTCCATATAGCTTTCGACAGCGTTGTTTATACCAAGGTCGACGATTTCAAACCCGGCACCTTCCATCATCATCGACACCAGGTTTTTGCCAATGTCGTGAATGTCGCCTTTCACGGTGCCGATCACCATTTTGCCCACGCGCGGCGCACCGGTTTCCGCCAAGAGCGGTTTGAGGATAAACATTCCACCCTTCATCGCGTTGGCGGCCAGCAGAACTTCGGGGACGAACAAAATGCCGTCGCGGAAATCCTGACCAACAATCGTCATACCGCCGACAAGCGCCTCTGTCAGGATGCGGTAGGGTTCCCAGCCGCGCGACAAAAGGATGTTCACGCCTTCTTCGATTTCCTCCTTCATGCCGTCATAAAGGTCGTCAAACATCTGCGCGACGAGGTCTTCGTCGTTAAGATCGGCGAGGATGATATCGTCTTCTTCAGACATGAGGCGTGCCCTTTTTCATGATCGACCTTTCAAAACGCGAGGTCTTAATCCTTAGTGATCCATCGGATGCCAGATCACGCGACGAATTGCGACATGGATGATGTCGCCACCGACCTCAACTTGCTCATGTTCTTTATTTGTTCTAGTCATGTTGGATGAACAAACCACTTCGCCCCAAACATGCGACACCGGGTCGCGCGGCACCCTCTAACCCGGCTGTTCGGTTTGATAAAACCACAGTGGTGGCGGTGGATGATGGCTGGGCACAGGATGAGCCCTTGCCGATTTTGCGCACAGAGGTCCGCGATGAACAGGCCCGCAGTGTGATCAGTCGCAACACATCGCCGGATCTGAATTTTGATCGCTCCATCAATCCATACAGAGGCTGTGAACATGGGTGCATCTATTGTTTTGCCCGTCCCAGCCACGCCTATCTAGGCCTGTCGCCGGGGCTGGATTTTGAAACGCAGCTGATCGCGCGCCCAAACGCGGCGGCGGTTTTGGAGCAAGAACTGCGCGAGCCCGGTTATGTGCCGCGCATGATCGCGATTGGAACGAACACCGACCCTTATCAACCGATAGAGGCGCAGCGCGGAATTATGCGAGAGATTCTGCAGGTCTTGTCAGACTTTAATCATCCTGTTGGGATCGTGACTAAGGGCACTTTGATCGAACGCGACATTGATATTTTGGCTCCGATGGCTGCGCGTGGTTTGGCACGAGTCGGAATATCCCTGACAACGTTGGACCCAAAGACATCCCGCGCGATGGAGCCGCGCGTGCCGGCCCCCAAGGCGCGCCTGCGTACAATTGAGCGTTTGACCCAAGCGGGTATCACCGTGCGGGTCATGGTGTCTCCGGTTGTGCCAGCACTGACCGATCATGAGCTAGAGCCGATATTGGACGCCGCAGCAAAAGCAGGGGCGATAGCGGCCTCGTCCATCGTACTGCGATTGCCACGTGAAGTAGGGCCATTGTTTCGTGACTGGGTCGAGCAGACCTATCCAGATCGCGCGGCGCGGATCATGACGCGGGTGCGCGAATTACACGATGGTAAGGATTATGATCCAGCCTTTGGCACGCGCATGACCGGGCAGGGGCAATGGGCGCGGCTGATGAAACAGCGCTTTGATCTGTGTTGCAAACGTCTAGGATTGAAGAAGACGCTGCCGCCTTTGCGCAGCGACTTGTTTGCGCCGCCTGCAAAGCTGGGTGATCAATTGTCGCTTTTCTAAGTGCAGAACTTAACGACGGCGGCCGCGTCGGGGTGCGCGCTTTGGGCCTGCGCCATCGGTGCCGTCGGAGGGTGAGGAAAAGCCGCCCAGCTTTTGCGTGATTTCTTCCAGCGTCGGCGCATCGCCGCTGACCCCGCTTTCAAGGGCTGCGCGCATTGCACGCAGATGATCTGGCATTGTGCCACAGCATCCGCCGATGATCTTGGCACCCGCACGCCTGGCTAACACTGCATATTCGCCCATCAATTCGGGCGTGCCATCATAGTGGATGTGCCCGTCGTGATATTTTGGAATGCCCGCGTTGCCCTTTGCGATCAGTGGCAAATGCGCATCGGCGCCTTTGAAACCCAATACCGTCCGCAACAGGTCAGAAGCCCCAACCCCGCAATTTGCACCAAAGCTGATGGGTGGGTTTTCAAGTTTGGCAACCTGTTTCACCATATCTCGTGAGGTCACGCCCATCATCGTTCGACCTGCTGTGTCAAAGCTCATGGTGCCGCACCAGGGCATATCAGCGAGGGCAAAGGCTTCTGCGGCGGCCTTAAATTCCTCTGGTGCGCTTATGGTTTCGACCCACAGCACGTCGGCGCCGCCGTCTTTTAGACCCTCGGCCTGTTCGTGAAACATCTCAACCGCAAGGTCATGGGTCAGCGTGCCCATCGGTGTCATGATGTCGCCTGTTGGCCCGACAGACCCGGCCACAATGATTTTGCGACCGGACGCATCGGCGACCTCGCGGCCAATTTCTGCGCCGGCTTTGTTGAGTTCATGTACGCGGGATTGCCCGTCATGCAGTTTGAGCCGAGAGGCATTTCCGCCAAAGGTGTTTGTCAGGAAAAGGTCACTGCCTGCTTGCACGGCACCGGAATAAAGCGCTTTGATCCGGTCGGGGTGGTCAACATTCCAAAATTCTGGCGCATCCCCCGATTGCAGACCCATGTTGAACAGGTTCGTCCCAGAGGCTCCATCCGCCAACAACCACTCGCGCGTTTCAAGCAAGGAGGTCAGTGCATTTGCCGCAGCCATGTCGGATCCTTTCTCGATCTTTCGCGCGGTATCCGTCTTTTACGGTCATGAGGCAAACTCTAAAAATGCAACTTCAATATGAGTTTGCCACATAATCATGGCCGGTCGGAAGTGCCGATACTGCACCGGCACTGTTCCAAACAGGGAATTACTGTCCGGAATGAAGGCCTAAAGCTCTTCCATAAGCTGTGCTTTGGCGACGGCCATCAGTTCTATCATTTTGGCGCGGATTGTTGCCTCATCGGCCTTGTCGCCTAGATCACCTGAAACCTTGCGATAGACGTCTTCGTCACCGGCTTCCTCAAAGTCTGATTTGATCACTTCACGGGCGTAATCATCGGCATCGCCACCTGATTTTCCCAGCAGCTCTGCCGCCCAGAGGCCAAGCAACTTGTTGCGGCGGGCCTCCGCCTTGAACTGCATTTCTGCGTCATGGGCGAATTTGTTTTCAAAGGCGTCTTTGCGGTCGTTCATGCTCGACATTTTTGTCTGCTCCGATGATTGCTACGTCTGCCTTGAGATATGGACTTTGAACGGCTTGCTCGCAAGAGGGCGCTGGCGTAAGAGGGGGCAAACGACGCGCCGGTGGGGCGCTTGCGCAAAATCGGGACGCAGACATGGCACGACGCAAGATGATTTATGAAGGCAAGGCCAAAATCTTGTACGAAGGTCCGGAACCAGGCACCTATGTCCAGTATTTCAAGGATGATGCGACAGCCTATAACGCCGAAAAGAAAGCCGTGATCGAAGGCAAAGGCGTTTTGAACAACCGTTTGTCGGAATTCTTTATGATCGGCTTAGGCCAAATTGGTGTGCCCACACATTTCATCCGCCGTCTAAACATGCGCGAACAGCTGATCCGTCAGGTGGAAATTGTCCCGCTTGAAGTCATCGTGCGCAATGTTGCTGCGGGATCTATGGCGAAACGGTTAGGCATGGACGAAGGCACAGCGTTGCCGCGACCGATCGTCGAATTTTCGCTTAAAGACGATAAGCTTGGCGATCCATTGGTGCCAGAGGAATATATCATCGCCTTTGGCTGGGCCTCTCAGCAAGAGTTGGACGACATCATTTCAATGGCCTTGCGCGTGAATGACTATATGTCGGGCGTCATGCACGGTGTTGGGATTAAGCTCGTTGATTTCAAGATTGAGTTTGGCCGCCTTTGGGACAACGAATTTCCGCGCCTTGTGCTGGCCGATGAAATCAGCCCCGACAGCTGCCGGCTTTGGGATGTTGAAACCGGGCGCAAGCTGGATAAAGACGTGTTCCGCCAAGACCTTGGCGATCTGGCGGATGCCTATACCGAAGTGGCCAAGCGGCTTGGCGTGATGCCCTCCAACGTCACACACCGGCCTAAACCGACTTTGATTAATTAAGCAGGACCAAACTCATGAAAGCCAAAGTTCATGTCATGTTGAAGCAAGGGGTCCTTGATCCGCAAGGCGAAGCCGTTAAGCACGCGCTTGGCTCGCTCGGCTTTGAGGGCGTTAATGGCGTCCGGCAGGGCAAAGTGATTGAGCTGGACCTTGCTGATGGCACGGATGAGGCGACGATCACCGACATGTGCGAAAAGCTGCTCGCCAATACAGTGATCGAAAGCTACCGGGTCGAAATGCTATGAAGGCGGCGGTCATCGTCTTTCCCGGCTCTAACTGTGATCGGGATATGGCCGTCGCGCTTCGCTCGGCTGGGGCCGACGTGCAAATGGTTTGGCACAAGGACGCTGATCTGCCCGACGGATTAGATCTGATTGCCGTGCCCGGTGGGTTTTCCTTTGGCGATTACCTGCGTTGCGGGGCCATCGCGGCGCAAAGCCCGATTTGTAAAGCGGTTATCAATCATGTGGAACGGGGCGGATACGCGCTGGGGGTCCGTAATGGCTTTCAAGTACTGACAGAAACCGGGTTGCTGCCTGGGGCCTTGATGCGCAACGCGGGGCTTAAGTTCGTGTGTAAGTCACAAGCGTTGACCGTTGTGACCTCTGACAGCGGGTTTACCGAAGGGTACAATGCGGGGGCGGTGATCAATCTGCCCATCGCGCACCACGACGGCAATTACACTGCTGACGCGGATACATTGGCAATGCTTGCCGATAAGGACCGGATCGCCTTTACCTATGAGGGCAATCCAAACGGATCAGCGAATGACATTGCCGGGGTATTATCAGAAAATCGGCGGGTGCTGGGAATGATGCCGCACCCGGAACGATCCGTTGATATCCACCACGGCGGCACCGATGGGCAGGCGCTTTTCCGCGCGGTGGTGGGTCAACTGACCTCTGCCTGACTTGTCGCCGTGCCTAGGGCAGCGTAATTTGTCCAAATGACAGCTGCAAAAACCGAAACCACATCGAAACGACTGGGCAACTGGCGCTTGCGCTGGGTGTTTGGGATCGTTCTTGTGCTTGCGGCGATTGTGATCTTTTTCACGAACCAAGTTCTCACGCAGCGATTCACCGAAACCACCCGCAACCGCGCTGAGGTGCGTTTGGCGCTTTATGCGGCCAGTATGTTGAGCGAACTGCAGCGAAATTCGATTGTGCCACAGCTTTTGGCGCGGGACCCTGAATTGATCCGCGCACTTGATAACTCTGACTATTCACTATCAACCGCGCGCCTCCTGTCATTCGTCGATGAAATCGGTGCAGCGTCGCTGATGCTGTTGGATAAGGAAGGACGCGCAGTCGCGGCAACAGACCGTAATCGTCTGGGGGAAAACCACCGATCTGCACCTTATTTTGTGAATGCAACCCGTTCAAACGATACCATTTTCACCGCAGCTCCGACGGAAGGCAGCCCGGGGTATTCCTTTGTCTATGCGCGCAAGATTGAAAACGGTCAGGAATCCCTTGGCGTGATCACCGTTGCCGTGGACATGGGCAAGTTGGAACGAAACTGGGCTGGCGTTGCTGATGCGGTCTTTGTGATGGACACGGAAGGTCAGATCCTGATTTCGACCGAGCCTAGCTGGCGAGGGTTAATGGAAGAAGAAGCCCTCGCGCGCCGCTCTGCCCCGTCCGCGATCCAGCGTGCAATTCGTGCAACACAAGATTGGGTCGCGCTTCCTGTTGACGCGTACTTGCGCGGTGAGGCTGTGCTGCGTCGTGAAACGCGTGTGCCCTTTCAGGGTTGGCGGATGGTGACCTATACCGCTTATTCCTCTGTTCGGGACCGGGTGAACGCCGTCCTTGCGATCGAGATCACGGGATTCGCAATCCTGTTGGCCGGCTTGTTCTGGCTATCGTCACGTCAAACGGCCTCGCGGATGTTTTTTTACCAACGGGAGTCGGCAGAACTGCGAGAGCTGAATGAGCGGTTACAGCAGGAAATTGCCGAACGAGAAAAGGCTGAAAAAAACCTAGAGGTTGCGGAACAAACGCTAGAACAATCCTCAAAGCTTGCGGCCCTTGGTGAAATGTCAGCCGCGGTCAGTCATGAACTTAACCAACCGCTGGCTGCGATGAAAACATACCTTGCCGGTGCGCGCCTTTTACTGACGAGGAAACGACCTGATGAGGCGCTATCGTCGTTTCAGCGTATTGACGATTTGATTGATCGGATGGGCAGCATCACACGCCAGTTGAAATCCTATGCGCGCAAAGGAACCGAAGCGTTCGAACCTGTCGATACCCGCGATGCTGTTTCCTCTGCCTTGTCGATGATGGAACCACAACTAAAGCTGCGCAAGGTTGAGATAACGCGCACCTTGTCCTCTGGCGCGGCGATGATCCACGGCGACCGATTGCGACTTGAACAAGTTATAATCAACCTTTTACGCAATGCCTTGGATGCAACCAAAACAGTTGATAGCCCCAAGGTCGATGTGCTTGTCGCGGTGGGCGATACTGTGACTCTGACCGTACGCGACAATGGGCCGGGGATTGATGATCTTGATGCCTTGTTCGAACCTTTCTACACGACCAAAGAACCGGGGGACGGTGTTGGGCTTGGCCTTGCGATTTCGTCCGGCATTGTGAACGATCTCGGTGGCCGATTGACCGCCCGTAATGGTGCCGATGGCGGTGCTGTTTTCGAAGTGAGACTGCCGCCGTTGCAAGCTGAGCGTGCCGCGGCAGAGTAGAGGAAAGTAATGGGTAATGTGATGAAAATAGCGATTGTGGACGATGAAAAGGACATGCGTCAGTCGATCAGCCAATGGTTGTCGCTATCCGGATTTGACACGGAAACCTATGCCAGCGCCGAAGAGGCTCTGCGCGGCCTGAGTGCGGATTTCCCAGGTATTGTTGTCAGCGATATTAAGATGCCCGGTATGGATGGCATGCAGCTGCTCAAAAAGCTGCGCGGTTTGGACAGTACATTGCCCGTTATCATGATCACAGGTCACGGTGACGTGCCCATGGCGGTTGAGGCGATGCGCATGGGCGCCTTCGATTTCTTGGAAAAGCCGTTCAACCCCGATCGCATGACAGAGCTTGCCAAAAAGGCGACGAACGCGCGACGTCTGACGCTAGATAATCGTGCCTTGCGCAAGGAATTGTCGGATGGTGGCGCGATCATCAAAAAGCTGATCGGTCAGTCACCACCAATGATCCGGCTAAAGGAAGACATCCTTGATCTAGGCCAAGCTGATGGTCACGTCTTGATCGAAGGTGAAACCGGCACAGGTAAGACACTTGTCGCCCACGCGCTGCATGCTGTTGGTGCGCGCAATAGTAAGACATTTACCTTGATCAGTTGCTCCGCCTTTGACGAAGAAGAATTGGGCAAACGCCTGTTTGGCCCCGCCGAAGAAGCCGACCCTGTTCCCGCAATGGAAGAGGCCCGCGGCGGCACCCTTGTTCTGGAAGACATCGAAGCATTGTCGGACAAATTACAGGCGCAATTGCTGACGGCGATCAACGATCAAGGCACGCCCGCTGAAACCCGCATCGTGGCAATCTGCAATCTGCAAGAGCAGGACAAAACCTGCGAAGACGTCTTGCGCCCTGATCTGTTCTACCGGCTTGCCGCCTTGAAAATTGTCGTCCCGCCGCTTCGCCAGCGTGGCGAAGATATACTGTCGCTATTCACCAAGTTAAGCGAACAATTCGCTGAGGAATATGGCTGTGATGCGCCTGTCGTTTCTGCCCAAGAAGCGGCGCAATTGTTGCAGGCCCCATGGCCGGGCAACGTGCGTCAGTTGATCAATGTGTCTGAACGGGCCGTGCTGCAAAACCGACGCGGTACGGGGTCGATTGCATCGCTGTTGATGGCCAATACCGATGACGTGGAGGCGGCGATCACGACCGAAGGCAAACCGTTGAAAGAATTCGTCGAAGCGTTTGAGCGGATGTTGATCGACAATACAATGCGCCGTCACAAAGGATCCATCGTCAGTGTCATGGATGAATTGCAATTGCCGCGCCGGACCTTAAACGAAAAGATGGCGAAATACGGGTTGCAGCGGTCTGAATACCTAGATCACTAAGCTCTCCATAGGGTTTGAATGCAAAAAGGCCGCGCCGGTTATGGCGCGGCCTTTTGCCGTGAATGAACCCTAAGGGCTTAGCCCTTAAGCGACCACCAACCTTTGCGCTTTGGCTTGGCTGACTCGTCTTCTGTCACGGGTGCCACGTCTGCAACCGGCTTTGCGGTTGGGGCTTCTGTCACTACGTCTGCCGGTGCGGCCTCTGCTGCGACTTCGACCTTTTTCTTGCGCGGCGCGCGCTTTTTCTTAACAGGGGCGTCTTCTGCCGGGGTGTCTTGTGCTGCTGGCTCTTCAACAGAGTCAGACTTCGGCTTGGCACGGCTTGCACGTTTGCGCTTTGGCGCTTCTTCCGCGACCTCTACGGCAGGCTCTTCTGCCGCTGTCTCGACCACGTCTTCCGCTGGCTTTTTCGCCCGGCTTGCACGCTTGCGTTTCGGCTTTGGGGCCTCTTCGCTCATTTCAGCATCGGCTACGTCGGTTTCGGCAGCGACGGGTTCTTGTGCTGGGATGTCTGTTGTCGCATCTGGTGCCGCATCATCGCCTGACTTGCGGCCACGCGAACGAGTTCGACGGCGTTTTGGCTTGTCTTCGTCTTGCGTTGGTGCGGCTTCTGCCTCCACTGCTTCAGCGTCTTTGGCCTCGCCATCATGTGAAGCATCCGCTTGTGCCTCACCACCTTCACCTTGCTGGGTGTCACCGCCGCCACCACCGCGCCGCCTGCGCCGCCGCCGACGGCGACGTTTAGGTTTGTCTTCACCGTCACCTTCTGGTGCCGTCGTTGCGACCTCTGTTTCGTCCTCGTCCGTCTCTGCAACGATGTCGTCATCCTCGTCCATCAATGCGTAGGACGCGCTGATGACCGGGGCGACAGCATCGGGGACGATGCGTGTGGCTGTCTTGAACTTTTCAAGGGCGTAGTCCGGTGAGACAAGCGCCGGATCGCACTCAATACGTACAGACAACCCGTGGCGCGCTTCGACGTCTGCGATATGTTCGCGTTTGGTGTTCATCAATGCGTTTGCAATGGTGATCGGTGCGCGGATCAATACCTCTTTGGATTTGCCACGCACGCCTTCTTCCTCCAAGGCGCGCAGGATCGCCAGCGTGACGTTATCATCAGAACGCAGCAAGCCTGTGCCATGGCAATGGCTACACATCTGTGTTGTCGCCTCTAGCATGCCGGGGCGCAGGCGCTGGCGCGACATTTCCATCAGGCCAAAGCCAGAGATGCGGCCAACCTGAATGCGGGCTCGATCCGTCTTCAACTTATCCTTGAACCGTTTTTCAACGGCCGTATTGTTGCGCCGCTCATCCATGTCGATGAAGTCGATGACGATCAGCCCGGCAAGGTCACGCAGTCGCAACTGGCGCGC
>CAKZVL010000094.1 GCA_937922155.1 uncultured Paracoccaceae bacterium
CGCGCCCGTCAGGCATGACTGGATATGTCATGAACACGCGCAAGCCGCAGTTTGCCGATTGGCGCGTGCGCGATGCGATGTTAAATGCTTTCAACTTTGAATTCGTGAACGAGGCGATGACAGGCTCTGCTCAACCCCGCATCACATCTTATTGGTCGAACTCTCCACTGGCGATGGACAGCGGGCCAGCGACTGGCCGCGTGGCAGAGTTTTTGGCACCCTTCGCAGATGACCTATTGCCCGGCGCGATCGAAGGCTACACCCTACCCGTCAGCGACGGCAGTGAGCGTAACCGCGCCGGCACAGCCAAGGCGCTTGATCAGATGGCTGCCGCAGGTTGGACCGTCCAAGACGGCGTCATGGCCGACGCGGAAGGGGAACCTTTCACGTTTGAAATTCTGTTGCAGTCCGGCAGTTCAGAAAATCAAGCCATCATTGATATGTTTACCCAAAGCCTTGGCCGGCTTGGCATCACACCGTCGATCACCTCTGTGGACAATGCACAATTTCGCGAACGCACGGATGCCTATGATTTTGACATGACCTATTATCGTCGTGGGCTATCACTTTCGCCGGGGAACGAACAATTCGCCTATTATGGTGCCGAACGCGCGGATGAGGTCGGTGGTCGTAACCTGATGGGCGTCAAATCCCCAGCCGTCGATGCGATGGTGCAAAAGCTGCTGACCTCTGAAAGTCAGGATGACTTTGTTGCCGCGGTCAAAGCGCTTGATCGGGTGCTTACCTCGGGTCGTTATGTGATCCCGATTTATCAGTGGAACATCAGCCGCCTTGCCCATGACAAACGGCTGCATTTTCCAGAGGCTGTGCCAATTTTCGGCGATTGGCCCGGTTGGCAGCCAGATGTCTGGTGGTGGGAAGAATAATCAGCTAGGCCTTTCGCAACCAATGCGAAAGGCCATTCCCATGACGACACGATTGATATTGATCCTTGCTTGCATCGCTTTGACAGCCTGCGCCCCTGCCCGCATCGCTGGCAGCGCTGCTGTGACAACGGGCCAAGTCGTCTTGGGCGCGGCTGATCTGGTTCTCTGACGTTGCGCGCACTACTTGCCGAAGGTCTGGGCACCGCGCTCCTGTTAATTGGTGTCGTTGGGTCTGGCATTATGGGGCAGGCATTGTCGGGCGGAAATACGGGCCTTGCCTTGCTTGCCAATGCGATTGCGACGGGCTGTATTTTATATGTCATCATTACAGTTCTTGGACGTATTTCTGGTGCGCATTTCAATCCGGTTGTGACCCTGTTTTTTGCTATGCGTAGAGAATTGGAATGGCCCAAGGTCGCGCCCTATATCGGTGTTCAGATCTTGGGTGGCATTTTGGGGGTTTGGTTGACCCATTTCATGTTTGAACTGCCGATCCTGCAAACTTCCACCACTGCCCGAACGGGTATGGCGCAGTGGGGCAGCGAGGTGTTTGCCACCTTCGGGCTTTTGTTCGTAATTTACGGCGGATTGAAAGCGCGGGCGGAGGCGGTGCCAACCCTTGTCGCGCTTTATATTACGGGAGCCTATTGGTTCACGTCCTCTACCAGCTTTGCCAATCCTGCGGTGGCGATTGCGCGTGGGTTGTCTGACACCTTTGCTGGCATCGACCCGGCCCATGTTGCGATGTTTATCGTCGCGCAGATCGTGGGACTTGGGATCGCGTTGATTGTGTTGCCGTTCCTAATCGACGAGTGATGTGACCCACAAAATCATCGCATCATCTGGGCTGACTGACACCACGTTGTGCCCCATCGCCGCATCATAATAGGCGCTGTCGCCGCGCGACATTTCAACAGGTTCATAGAACTCGGTGTAAAGCCGGATCGTCCCGGTCAGAACGTACAAGAATTCTTCACCATCATGACGCACCCAACCATCAAAATCATCCATGGAACGTGCCCGAATGCGGGCGCGATAGGGCAACATCTTTTTCTGGCTGAGCCCTTCTGACAGCATATCGTGTTCATAGGTCACGGTAAGCTTGCGCCGCGCTTCGCCAGATCTCGTCAGGGCCATGCGCCCGTTCACTTGGCCCTTGCTTGGCGCTGTGAACAATTGCGGCACCGAAATATCCAAACCAACGGCCAGCTTTTTCAGCGCCTCATAGGTTGGCGACATCTGCCCGTTTTCAATTTTGGACAGGGTCGAGCGCGCAAGCCCGGCCTGATTGGCAGCTTGTTCTAGTGTCCATGATTTGGCTTTTCGCAGCTCGCGCACACGCGCACCCAGATCAAGGGGTTCTGCAATCTCGCTCTCACCGCTTTCGCGGGCAATGGAAATCAAGGATTTGGGATCATCTTCGGCCATGCCCGCATATAGACGATCCTGACAAACGGTTGCAACTGATTGCACGATTTGTCGCGCTGCGGGCTTTTAAGCTGGCCCAGACCTGTTAGATCAGTATGACGGCGCGAACAGGGCTTTGGTCTGTTTGATTGAACCATTCCAACGACGGAGACTGCACATGGTCAAACTCGACATCATTTCGGACCCGATCTGCCCGTGGTGCTACATTGGCAAGACGAATTTGGACAAGGCGCTGGAACAATTCCCAGACCATCCGTTCACGATCGAATGGCATCCATTCCAGCTGAACCCAGATATGCCAAGCGATGGCATGGATCGTCGCGCTTATTTGGAGGGTAAGTTTGGCGGCAAGGACGCGGCTGTCAAAGCCTATGCGCCCGTCGCGACCCATGCAGAAACATCAGGCGCGAAAATGCACCTTGATCGGATCAAGCGCACGCCAAATACAATCGATGCCCACCGCATGATCCATTGGGCAGGCATCGAACAACGCCAAAGTTATGTCGTGGATTTGTTGTTCAAAGCCTATTTCGTCGATGGCCGCGATATTTCAGATCATGAGGTGTTGGCAGACATCGCGGATAGTGCGGAAATGGACGCGGCGATGGTGACGCGCCTGCTGGGAACGGACAGCGATATCGAAGACATCCGCAAGCGTGATGCCCATAGTCGTGAAATGGGCATCAGCTCTGTCCCGACCTTTATTGTCGCCAATCAACATGCGGTGCCCGGCGCGCAGCCACCGGAAACTTGGGCCCGTGTTATTGCGGACGTTATGGAACAGATTGCACAAGCGGAATGAACGCCCCCACCAAGGCCCTGTCGCAAGGTGAATTTATCGCATTGATGGCTATGCTGGTTGCGACGGTGGCGTTTTCCGTTGATGCGATGCTGCCTGCCCTGCCCTCTATCGCGGCAGAGTTATCGCCTGACAATGTGAACAAGGCCCAATTGATCATCACAAGCTTTTTGCTTGGCATGGGCTTTGGGACATTGATGATGGGTCCCTTGGCAGATGCTTTCGGGCGCAAGCGCACGATTATCGCGTCCTCTATCCTGTTTATCGTGTCTGCCATGATCGCGTGGGCGGCGAAGTCATTGGAACTGATCCTTTTGGCGCGTGTTTTGCAAGGCATTGGCGCTGCGGGGCCGCGTGTTGTCACGCTCGCCATCGTGCGCGATCTATACAGCGGCCGCGATATGGCCAAGATTTTGTCGTTCATCTTTATGATTTTCGCGATGGTCCCGGCCCTTGCACCGACTTTGGGGCACTATGTAATCTTAGCTGCTGGTTGGCGCGCGATCTTTTTGTGCTTTGTCGCTTTTTGCGTGGCGTCCTGCTTCTGGCTCTTGTTACGGCAGCCAGAAACCTTAGCAATTGAAAAGCGCAGACCGCTTAAGGTGTCGTTTCTGATCAACGCGATCAAAGAGATTTTTGGCACCCGTACCACGCGGCTCGCGATCTGCATTCAGGCGCTGACATTCGCGATGCTGTTTACGGGTCTTTCGTCGATCCAACCGATCTTTGACGTCACCTTTGGAAAGGGTGAGACCTTTCACCTTTGGTTTGGTGGCATCGCTTTGGTTGGCAGCCTGTCTTCTGTTGTGAACGCCAAACTTGTGGTGCGCCTTGGCATGCGCCTCATTATCAAGGCGGGTTACCTTGGTCTTAGCTTTGTGGCGATTATCATGTTGGTCGGTTATGCTTTTCTTGAAAACGAAACCGCAAAGTTCGCGGCCTTTCTGGTGTTCGTACAGGCGTCTTTCTTTGTCGCCGGCCTCACCTTGGGCAACCTCAATGCGCTCGCGCTTGAACCCTTGGGGCATATCGCTGGCAC
>CAKZVL010000095.1 GCA_937922155.1 uncultured Paracoccaceae bacterium
CTATATTCTTGATAATCACATTCGACCGCAGCACGAGTTCGTCGGAACAAAAATCCGAGTCTTCAAATTTGAAGACGGGGTGGCGAATATATTGAAGGAGGTTCCAAAAATGACGGGTTTGACCTTAGATGAAACGACGCATGTGCGCGCGCGCAAGAGCAGTGACCCGTTGATTTTGACCAAAAAGACTCATGAGGATGTGCTGAGGTTCTATGGCAAAGATTTGAATATCTTCAATTACGACGCACACAAGCCAATTGATGGTCTGAAGATAAAGTAACAGCGTATTCGACCTGTCAGACGAAGCCATCAGAAAGTCAGAGTTAACAAGCCGTTAAAGCGCCGCGCCGAGCCATTCCAACGCCAGATGATAGCCGTGGACGCCTTTGCCGATGATCACTTCGTCGGCGCGGTCTGAGATGTAGGAGTGATGGCGGAATGCCTCGCGGGCGTGGATGTCGCTGATGTGAACCTCGACGACTTTGCCGTCATAGGCGTTCAGCGCGTCGTGGATCGCGATGGAGGTATGCGTATAGGCCCCGGCGTTGATCACTATGCCGCCCGTGGTGGTGCGCGCATCATGGATCCAGTCGATCAATTGTCCCTCGTGGTTGGATTGGCGCCAGTCTGTGGTCAGGTTCAACTGGTCCGCCAGCGGCTCACATCGCGCTTGCACGTCGGCGAGGGTGTCAGAGCCGTAAATCTCGGGCTGGCGCAGGCCGAGCAGGTTGAGGTTGGGTCCATTCAGGACCAGAATGTCCCGGCTCATCTGTCGATCTCCTGTGCTGAAAGCGCGATGGCTTGTTGATAGACGGTGGCAGCGTTCCATTCGTTCAGAACGCGAAAGTTTCGCGTGCCTTGCTGATAGGGTTGGCCCGGTTGCCAGCCTTTTTGGCGCAGGAAATTCGCGGTGGAGGCGAGGCTGTCGGAGACCGAATAGAAATCGACGCGTCCGTTTCGATCTGCGTCTTGCCCATAGCGCAGGGCATTGCCGGGCAGAAACTGTGTGTGGCCCATTTCACCATGCGCCGCGCCGCGTTGATCGGGGGCAAGGTTTCCTTGGTCCACCAGTTTCAGGGCGGCGATGGCGTGGGGGATGAAAAAGTCGCTGCGTCGGCAATCATAGGCGATGGTTGTGATGCTATCGACCACGGGCGTTTGTCCCATGTTGCGACCAAACCCGGTTTCCATGCCGTGGATCGCGAGGATGATCCCGGCGGGCACGCCATAGACCTGTTCAAGCGAGGCATAGAACGTTGCATTGCGTGCCTTTTCCCGGCGGGCGGTATTGGCAAAACTGTCGATGGAGCCAAGGCGGATGCGGATGAAATCGTTTAGCGCGTATTTCACGCCGCGCTGATTGCGGTCAGCGTTGATGGTGGACTGCGAATAGGAAGCATTGGCCAAGGCCTGAAGCCCGCGTTGCCCGACACCTGCGGCGGCGGCGATAGGCGCGAAGTCCTGTTTCCAGCGGGAAAATCCGGATGCGTCATTGCCGCATTGCGCAGAGAGTGCGGGGCTGGCGGCGAGGGCGGCGATCAGAAGGAGGGGCAGGCGCATGTGCAGGCTCGCTTTTGGTTGAGATCCCATCAAGCGTATCAGTCTGCGTGGTGAAACCAAGAGGATTGCGGGCCGTCGTTTGCTGGTCGGCGGATATGTGTGCCGCAGGTCACATGCGATGCGGACGCAGCATTGGTAGCGTCGCGCCTGCGACATCTTACGGGTGCCTCCGGCGAGAGTATTTTGGGCAAGATGATATGTAAGGGGTTGGGCATGAATGCAAAAACGCCCGCGCTGTGGTATCGGCGCGGGCGTTCGTTTGTTTAACGGGTGGCCGGTTTAGCCTGCCATGCCTTCGAGCGCGCCGAGGATTTGATCCGCGATCGGCTGAAGGATTGCGCCTGCGCCGGAATTTGCAATCGCGCCGTCGATGACGGGGCGCAGCGCGTTGAGGGCGGTGCCGACGATGCCTTGGAAGCCGGTTTGCGCCTCACCGGTCAACTGACCGGCTGTTTCGCTGAGCGAGCCGAGCTGGCCGCCGAGGTCGGTCAGTTGCGGCAAGGCCGCTTCGGCGGAGGCTTGGTCGGTGATGCCGGAGAAGGCATCTGTGAGCCCGCCTGTGACGGTGTTGAACTGGCCGCCAAGGTCGACGTCGCCGACCATGAAGTCTGAGGCGGCTGCGGTTTCCGTATCGGCTGATTTGTCACCGCCAAGGAAGAACCAAGCCCCGGCTGCGATGGCCGCAGCGCCTATGAGGAGTGGCAGCTTACTACCTGATTTCTTTGCGGTTTCTGTGACGGCAGCCGCGTTTGGTGAGAAGCCTTCGAGCAGGCCAGTGCCGCCCAATTGTTTGGCGAAGTCGGCAGGCATCGCTTGTGCGACGTTCTTTTCTTGTCCTTTGAGGAAGCTTGCCAGACCTGCACCGTCAAGGCCTTGGTCCTTCACTTGTGAGCCGATGGTGCCAAGGGCCGCAGGGGCGAGCATGCCAAGGAGGCTGCCGGCTTGCGATTGATTGACGCCTGCGTGTTGGCCCAAGGCGGTGCTGAGCGAGTTCATGGTCTGACCGCCGAGCAGCCCTTCGAGCATACCGCCGCCTGCTGTGGCCAATCCGTCGACGTCGCCGCCAGAGCCGAACATGGTTTCAAGCATATCTGGTTTTGGGGCATTTGCGCCTGTGACAAGGTTCATAATGGAGCTTAAGCCACCGGAACTTTTGGATTTTCCGATAACGCCACCAAGGATGGTGGGCAGGGCGGCTGCGATCAATTTGTTGACCACGGGGCCGCCAATTCCCAGCTTGGTTGCAATTTGCTGCGCGACCATTGGGCCTGCATATTTCATCGCCATATTCATGAGATTCATTGACATCATTCTCCTAATTTAAAGAGAAGGCAGGTCCCGTTTCGTCCAGTATCGTAATGTGGTCGTGCCCCCAGTAAGGCCAACTTATTATATGGTTAATGGATATTTTAGGGGGAAAAGCAGAGGGCGCGCATTTGGGAGAGATTTCGCCGGTGGGGGGCGCCTGCGCGCAACGGTTTTGCGGTTTGTGCACAGTTTGGGCTGAATTGAGGGTTAATACCCTCAATTCATTGGGAAATCCGATGTCACAACACGGGCACAGCGTGTACACACCCTGTACACCGAATCCGCGCATTTTGCCGATTAACGCAGCGTTCGGTGGGGTTGAGGCCGATCTTGGTTAACGTGGCGTTAATCCCGGAAAAGTGCCGGCTTTTCAGGTCTGAAATTGTAGGGTTTACGGGGCAGGCGCGCGGCTTAGTCCCGCGTGCCTGCGAAGCGTTCTGCCCAGTCTTCGCGTTCTTCGTCGGTGATCTTGCGGAACAGGTTTTCTGGGACGCTAAAGGCGTGTCCGGCGGGGAGCGCTGCGAGGCTTTCGGCGATGTCATCGGGCCAGTTGCCGCTGGTGTTCATCGCGGTGAGCATCGTTTTTGCGGCCTCTGGGATGAAAGGCGCGGAGAGGATGCCGTAGAGCCGGATCAGGTTCAGGCCGATGCGCACCTGACAGGCGGCTTGCGCGGGGTCTTCTTTGATGGTGGACCAGGGGGCGGCCTCTTGCAGGTATTCGTTGCCTGCGACCCAGATCGCGCGCAGCTCTGCGGCGGCTTTGCGGACTTCGACGTTGTCCATGTGGGTTTCGTATGCCTGAAGCCGGGTTGAGAGCGTGTCAATCAACGTGGTTTCGAGCGGGCCGTAGGTGCCGCCGTCGGGCACGGTTTCATCGAACTTAGAGCGGCAGAATTTGGTGATCCGGCTGACAAAGTTGCCGAGGACGTCAGCGAGATCTTTGTTGGCGTCGGTTTGGAACGCTTCCCACGTGAATTCTGCATCCGAGCTTTCGGGGGCGTGGGAGAGCAGCCACCAGCGCCAGTAATCCGCGGGGAGCAATTCCAACGCTTGGTCCTGAAACACGCCGCGACCGCGCGAGGTTGAGAACTGCCCGCCGTCGTAGTTGAGGTAGTTAAAGGATTTGATGTAATCGACCAGTTTCCAATCTTGGTCCATGCCCATGATCGTGGCGGGGAAGGACAGGGTGTGGAAGGGCACGTTGTCTTTGCCCATGAACTGGGTGTAGCGCACGTCGTTTGCGCCTGCGTCGGTGCGCCACCAGCTTTGCCAATCCGCGCCTTTGCCTGCGTCGACCCATTCTTGGGCGCAGGCGATGTATTCGATGGGGGCATCGAACCAGACGTAGAACACTTTGCCTTCCATGCCGGGCCAGTCGTTTTCGCCGTTTTTGACGGGCACGCCCCAGTCAAGGTCACGGGTGATGCCGCGATCCTGCAAGCCGTCGCCGTCGGTCAGCCATTTTTTGGCGATAGAGGTGGTGAGGATCGGCCAATCTGTTTTGCTGTCGATCCAGTCGGCGAGTTTATCCTTTAGTTCGGACTGGCGCAGGTAAAGATGCTTGGTCTCGCGCACCTCTAGGTCTTTGGAGCCGGAGATTGTGGAATGGGCGTCAATCAGGTCGGTTGGGTCGAGCTGTTTGGTGCAATGGTCGCATTGATCGCCGCGCGCGTCTTCAAAACCGCAATTCGGGCAGGTCCCTTCGATGTAGCGGTCCGGCAGGAAGCGGCCATCGGCGTTGGAATAGACCATTTTTTCGGTGACTTCGCGGATCAGGCCTTGTTCCAGCAGGCGTCCTGCAAAGCTTTGCGTTAGGGCGTGGTTTTGTGGGCTGGAGGAGCGCCCGAAGTGATCAAAGGAGAGGCCGAAGCCATCGGCGATTTTGGCCTGTGCCGCGTGCATTTCGGCGCAGTAGTCGGCAACCGGTTTGCCTGCCTTGGCGGCGGCGAGTTCTGCGGGGGTTCCGTGTTCGTCTGTGGCGCACAGAAACAAGACGTCATGGCCGCGTCCGCGCAGGTAGCGTGCGTAAAGGTCTGCGGGCAGCTGGCTGCCGATGAGGTTTCCAAGATGCTTGATCCCATTGATATAAGGGATTGCAGAGGTGATAAGGTGTCGAGCCATTAAGACGTCCCAGTTCGTTTCACGCCGTTCTAGCGGTGCGGCGGCTGAGATGCCATATAACAATTGAGGCGAGCACAGGAGAGAACAATGAAAAAGGCGATTTTGGCGTTGGGCTTTGGATTGGCCGCGACGGGCGCGAGCGCGCAGGACTTATATGTTGGCGGTATGGCGGATTATCAGCGGCCGCATTCAGGGGACGCGCAAACCTCGGCCACGGTTTTGGCGGGGGCTGGATTTTCCTATAATGGGACGATCGGATATGGGATCGAGGCGGAATATGGCATGGCCGTCACGAGCGGGGATTCTTATGATGCGGCGCGCGTGCGGGGGCGGGCAACTTATGATTTTGGCAGCGTTGTGGGGTTTGCGACGCTGGGTGTGACCGGATATTTTGAAGATGGCGCAGATTATTCTGGTTACAACTTTGGCCTTGGTGGTGAGGTTCCAGTTGGTGCAGGTGGTGCGCTGCGGCTTGAGATCATACGCGATATGATGGACCAAAGTTATGTGACCAACGTCACAACGACCCGGATTGGATATGCGTTCGGGTTCTAGCGTTCGCGGTTTCGCCCCAAGAGACGACCAATCAAGAATGACGTGCGTGGCGCATAAATGTATTTTGTGCGATCTTGTGGTGTGTCGCGCACGATCATGCGCAACAGACCAATGAAAATCAGCAGAATGTGCCCCGCGGATATCAGCACGAACATGGCCGCAGGCCCAAAGGCCGCGATCAGCGTAGAGGCGGTGTAGGGGGCTGCGATTGCTCCGAGGGCGAAGAAGAACATAAGTGCGGCGGACAGTTCGGCCCGTTCGTCGGATGTGGCAAAGTCATGGGCGTGCGCGGCGGAGACTGAATAGATCGGAAAGGTGGTCAGGCCAAAGAAGCCAGCGGTCAATAGAATGCTCAGCGTGCCAAACTGCGCGGTCATCACCGTCAGGATGCAAGACAGGACCGCTGCGCATGAAAATCCGATAAGCACCCAGCGCCGGTCAAATTTATCTGCAAGCCATCCCGCAGGATATTGCCCCAAAGCGCCGCCCGCCACGAAAGCCGCCAAAAACAGTCCGATGTCAGAGGCTGCGAGCCCGACGTCTAATCCATAGATTGGCCCTGCCATTCGAAATGCGGCAGAGGACAGCGCCGCCACCAAGACGCCGGCGACAGCCAATGGTGAACGGCTCCACGCGAGCAACGGGCGCAGGCGCATTTTTGAGGGTGTTGCCGGTTGCGGCATCCGCGAGATCGCCAGCGGCAAAAGAGAGGCGCAGCAAAGGATCGTCAGTACATTATAGGCGACATAGGTTTCCACTGAGGCCAGTGCACCGATCATCGATTGCGCGACGAGAGAGGCCCCCAGATCAACCATCCGATAGCTTGCCATTGCACGCCCCCGGGTTTCGTTGGTGACTTTGGCCTGGAGCCATGCTTCGACGACGGTGTAGCAGCCTGCGACGCAGATGCCTGAGCCGATGCGAAACAGGGCCCACCAATAGGGGTCTGTCACCAGCACATGCGCGGCCAGCCCAATAGCCCCACAGGAGGCAAAGGTCGCAAAGGCCCGGCTGTGTCCCACTGTGCCCATCAAACGTGGTGCCATCCAGCAGCCGATCAAAAACCCAAGGAAATGCGCAGAGCCCAGACCCCCCACCTCTGCCCGGCTAAAGCCCAGACGCAACCCGGTCAGCGCATCCAATGGCCCCACTGCCCCCGAAGAGAATTGCAGCAAAGCCACCGACAAAAAGAGAGCCGCGAGGGATATTATCAGGCGCATGGGTTCTGCATGGGCCAAAAGGCGCTTGATTGCTCTTCTTTTTGCGTCCCTTCGCGTCGCATTTGTTGCTTGCGTCGCTCGGTTGCCTGACTAGTTTGGCGCAAAACCAATTCCCAAAAAAGGACGATCATTTGAAAACGCTGACCTTGGGCCGTACCGATATTGAAGTTCCCAACTGGTGCCTTGGGACGATGACATTTGGCAATCAGACGCCTGAGGCGGATGCGCATGTGCAAATAGACAAGGCGTTGGACGCGGGGGTCAATTTTTTGGATTCGGCGGAGATGTATCCTGTCAATCCGATCCGCGCAGAAACTGTTGGAGATTCTGAGCGGGTGATTGGTGCCTGGGTCAAAGCATCCGGGCGGCGCGATGAGGTGGTGATTGCCACCAAAGTGTCGGGTGATAATCCGGGCTGGGTGCGCGATGGCAAGGGTTATGATGGGGCTGTGATCCGCGAAGCTGTGGATCAATCGCTGGCGCGTTTGCAGACGGATGTAATCGACCTTTATCAGATGCATTGGCCGATGCGGGGGTCCTATATGTTCCGCCAGAACTGGACCTACGATCCGTCGGGGCAGAACCGGGAGGAGACGATGGCGCATATGGTTGATGTGCTGGAGGCGCTGGATGACTGTGTGAAGGCGGGGAAAATTCGCGCGATTGGGATGTCCAACGAAAGTGCCTGGGGTATGACCAAGTGGTGTGATCTGGCAGAGGCCAATGGCTTGCCGCGCATGGCCAGCGTTCAGAACGAGTATTCGTTGCTGTGTCGGCTATATGATACGGATATGGCCGAGATGGCGGTGAATGAGGATGTGACATTGCTGTCGTTTTCGCCGCTGGCTTGCGGGCTATTGACCGGGAAGTATCAGGGCGGGGCGATACCTAACGGCAGTCGTCGATCTATCGGGCCAGAGTTGGGTGGGCGGATGACGGAGCGGACCTTGCCAATCACGCAGGTTTATTTGGATTTGGCGGCCAAGTATGGGATTGATCCGGTGCACATGGCGATGGCCTGGCAGGATACGCGGCCTTTCGCGATTTCTGCGATCTTTGGCGCGACGACCTCAACCCAGTTGGATCACATTTTGGCCGGGCGCGATGTTGTATTGCCCGCGGAACTGGTGGCCGAGATTGATGTGGCGCATCGCGCCAATCCGGCGCCTTATTGAGCGGTCAAAAGGCGCCCGCCGACGCGGGCACGACATTTTTGCCGCGTCTGATCTGATGTTTGTGCGGGCAGGTTGGTTTTGGCCGCCTCCGGCGGGAGTATTTTGGGCAA
>CAKZVL010000096.1 GCA_937922155.1 uncultured Paracoccaceae bacterium
GGTCTGACCACTGTCGGAGAAGGTGTGCGCCACGCGCTGGAGGACACAGGACGTCCCAGCATCGAGGTGCATTTCGCCAACATTTCCGCCAGCGCTGGAGGCGCGCGTGGTTTGGGCGGGGGCAGCATCAATTCCAGTTTCACACATACCGCCACAGGCATGGCGATGGGGCTGCGACAATACAGTTACGCCGCGGCTTTGACCGGGCTTGTCCTGTCGTTGGATGATCCGGGGTTTCTGGGGGAGCACATTGAAACTGACTGACAACAAGACCGCATCAAAACGGCGAATAATCAACACTTGGAGGAGAAAACTATGTTTATGAAACTGAACTTAACGGCGGCGATTGCGGCCTTTGGCATCGGGACGGCGGCTATGGCCGAGATCGAACCGGTCACGTTGCAATTTGCGCATATCTACAACACCGAGGACCATTGGGGTCAGGTGGCCGAGGCGTTCAAGTCTGAGGTCGAGGCCAAGTCTGATGGTGCTATCACGATCAATATCTCGCCCAGTGGCACAACTGGCGACTGGCCACAATCGATCGAAGGTTTGCGCATCGGTACGAACCAGATTGTGTTGCAAAGTGTGGGCGCGCTGGATCGTTATGGCACCATCGCCGGGATCGAGGCGTTTCCTTACCTGATCCGCGACGTGGACCATTTCAACAAGGTCTATTTCGGACCTGTGGGTGAAGAGCTTTTCGGAGCAATTGAAGAGCAGTCTGGCTTTCATCTGCTGGGTGCGGCCTACCGCGGTGCGCGGCATCTGTCGGCCAGCCGCCCTGCGGAAACGCTGGAAGAGCTTGCCGGTCTGAAACTGCGCGTGCCGCCTTTGAAGATGTACCGCGAAACATGGGAAAACCTTGGGGCCAGCCCTGTTCCTATGGGCTTTGCCGAGGTCTTTACATCCCTTGAAAAAGGGCTGATCGACGGGCAAGAAAACCCGCTTGAGGTGATCCGCAACGCAAGCCTCTATGAGGTGCAGGATTACGTGATGGAGACCAGCCATGTGATCGGTGCGATGACGCTGATCTTTTCTGCCGATTACTTTAGCGGTCTGCCACAGAAGAGACCCAAGCTGTGCTGACGGATGCCGCCGAGGTGGTCATGCAGGACGCCAGCGCACGTATGGTCGACACAGAGGCCGAGCTGCGTACTGATCTGGAAAGCAAGGGTATGACCTTTGTCTCAGTCGATATCGACGCCTTCCGCAACGCGCTTGACGGTTACGCAGAGCGTGAGTTCCCAGAGCTGCAGGAATGGGTCACGAAGGTTCAGGCGGTAAATTAAACGCGCTGATCAAACAGATCCGCCAACGGCACGTTCGTTGGCGGGTGCATGTCCTTTTTAAATCGGAGCACACCATGCCCGCGCCAGACACATCCAATGCGAAGATCGAAAAGAACTGGGCCGATAGGCTTTCTGACTCGATTGCAGTCGTCCTGAATTTCGTGATTGCGTCGATGCTTTTTGTGATGTGCGCGGTCACCGTCTGGCAGGTTTTTGCGCGCTATGTGCTGAACGATGCGTCCTCTTGGTCTGAAGAGGTTGCCCGCATAATGATGACCTATATGGCGCTGATCGGCTCTGCCGTCGTGATCAAAACCGGTGGGCATGTGACCGTGACCGTGCTGTTGGATCGGGTCGGCCCCGGCGTTTTGAAATGGCTGCTGATTTTTCGCGATCTCTTTATGCTTTTTACAATGGTTGTCGTCGGCTGGAGCGGCTTTGGCTTTGCACAGATGAACGCGGTACAGCTGTCCGCCGCAATGGACCTGCCGATGATCTATGTCTACGCCGCCCTCTGGCTTGGGGCCGGGCTGATGATTTTCATGCTGGTGCTCGCACGATTGTCGCGCACGAATGTCAACTGGACCGCGCAAGCGGACGGTTTTGAATAGCTAAAGATCGGACACACGCGCCATGCTTATTGTCACCACACTTCTCGGCACCACGCTTTTGCTGATGCTGATCGGCCTGCCGATTGCCTTTTCCATCATCTGCGGGTCGATCCTGTCGCTGATGCTGATCGGCAATATCCCCTTGATGGTGATCCCGCAAAATATCTTCACGGGGCTCGACAGCTTTTCCCTGTTGGCTATCCCCTTTTTCGTCCTTGCAGGCAGCTTGATGACCTCAGGCGGCATCACCGAGAAGCTACTGGCGCTGGCCAATGCGATCATGGGCCGGTTTCGCGGTGGTCTTGCGATGAGCGCAGTTCTTTCCTCTGCCATGTTCGCGGGTATTTCGGGATCTGCGGTTGCCGATACGTCCGCCTTGGGGCGGATTATGATCCCGGCGATGAAGAAATCCGGCTATCCAGCAAATTTTTCTGCCGGCGTTCTGGCCGCCGCCAACGTGATGGCCCCCATCATTCCGCCCTCGATCCCGTTTATCGTCGTGGCCACATTGACCAACCAATCGGTTACGACGCTCTTTCTGGCGGGACTCATACCAGGGCTATTTTATATGCTGACGATGTTCATCATGGTCAGCTACATCAGCCGCAAGCGCGGCTATCCGATGCATGGGCGCGCGACCGGCGGGGAAATTTGGGCCGCGTTCAAAGGTGCAAGCTGGGCGCTGTTGTTGCCCGTCTTTGTGCTAGGCGGCATCCGGTCTGGTGTGTTTAACATCACTGAATGCGCGGTCATCGCTGCTGTTTACGCGTTGCTAGTGGGGGTCTTTGTGTATCGCAAGATCACGCTTAGGGTCTTTGTCGACAGTCTGGGCTCTGCTGCGCGTACCACCGCCGTCATCATGATGATCGTCGCCGCCGCCAAGGCGTTTAGCTGGGTCATGGCTTATGTGGGTATCCCGCGATCGATTGCGGATTTTGTGCTTGAGCATATTTCGGATCCGTTGGTTTTTCTGATCTTCCTCAATATCCTCTTGCTTTTGGTCGGTATGTTTATTGAAACCAACGCAGCAATCGTCATGCTGATGCCGGTTTTCTTTCCAATCGCGATCTCACTTGGGATTGATCCGACGCATTTTTCTGTGCTTGTGGTTGTCAACCTGTGCGTCGGGCTGATCACACCACCCGCGGGCCTGTGCCTGAATATTGCATCTGTCCTGGCCAAAACCACGCTGGAAGATGCAGTGAAAGGTGTCTTGCCGTTTCTGCTGATGGCAATCTTTGTGATTGTGGTGTTGACGCTGGTCCCATCCCTTGTTTTGGTTTTTGCTTAGGGTGATGCCCTTCAGTGCCGCAACATAGGACTGCATGCCCAACCCTGTCACATCCAACCGTGTGCGGGTTTAAACCCACGTAACCCTTCCCATCCTATAGGCACTGCGCTATCTGCCCGGTATCAACATAAGGACTGGGCATGAGCAACGCCTTTGAAACACCAGGACCGGTCGAAAAGGACTGGTCAGACGCCATATCAACCGTGGAAGACATCATTGAGGATGCTCGTAACGGGCGGATGTTTATCCTTGTGGATCATGAAGATCGCGAGAACGAGGGCGACCTTGTGATCCCGGCGCAAATGGCGACGCCGGATGCAATCAATTTTATGGCGACGCATGGACGCGGATTGATCTGTTTGACACTGCCGGGGGAGCGGATTGACGCCCTTGGTCTGCCACTGATGGCCAGCCACAATTCCAGCCGTCATGAGACCGCGTTTACTGTGTCGATTGAGGCGCGTGAGGGCGTGTCCACGGGCATTTCTGCCGCGGATCGTGCGCGCACGGTGTCGGTGGCGATTGATGCGTCGAAAACGGCGGCTGATATCGCCTCACCGGGGCATGTGTTTCCGTTGCGCGCGCGCGATGGCGGCGTACTGGTGCGGGCCGGGCATACAGAGGCGGCGGTTGATATATCCCGGCTGGCGGGGCTGAACCCGTCTGGTGTGATTTGTGAGATTATGAAGGAAGACGGTGAAATGGCCCGTCTGCCGGATTTGATCGCCTTTGCGCAATTGCATGGCCTCAAGATCGGGACGATCAGCGATTTGATCGCCTATCGCCGTCGCCATGACAATCTGGTCAGGATCCGCAAAAGCGAAACCATCCAATCTGAGTTTGGTGGTGAGTGGGATTTGCGCATCTTTGCCGACGAAACCCATGGTGCGGAACATATCGCGCTGATCAAGGGGGATATTGAAACCGACGATCCTGTCCTAGTGCGGATGCACGCGCTGGACCCGATGTTGGATGTCGTGGGCGTTGGTCCGCGTGGTCGGCGTGATGAATTTGGCGACGCGATGGAGATTATCGCCCGTGAGGGGCGCGGCGTTCTGGTGCTGCTGCGCGATGTGCATATGAAGCTGGCGTCAGAGGACGCAGCGTCGCCGCAGACCTTGCGCCAATACGGGTTGGGGGCGCAAATTTTGTCCTCGCTTGGTTTGCACAATATTGAACTGCTGACCAATTCGCCCAAGCCCAAGGTTGTTGGCCTTGAGGCTTATGGACTTGAGATCGTGAAAACCCGCAAAATTTCGGAGATTGGATAATGGCTGGCCATTCTGACAACGTGCTTGAGCTGCCAAAGTTCGACAAACCCACCAAGGTCTTGATCGTGATCGCGCCCTATTACAAAGACATCTCAGAGGCCCAACTGGCATCGGTGCGCCAAAAGGTCGAAGCCACCGGCGCAACACATTCCACGATCGAGGTGCCCGGATCGCTGGAAATCCCAACTGCGATTGCGATGACCAATCGACTGGGGGATTACGATGGGTTCGTGGCACTTGGCTGCGTTATTCGTGGTCGCACCAGTCATTACGATGTGGTGGTTGAGCAAAGTGCCAATGGCATCATGCTGTTGGGTCTTCAGGGGCTGTGCATTGGCAATGGCATCATCACCGTGGAAAACAAGGAACAGGCAGGCGAACGCGCGGATGCCAAGCGGTTGGACACTGCGGGTGCAGCGGCAGAGGCCGCGTTGCATTTGATCGCCTTGTCCCGGTCCCTCAAGACAGAGGGCAAGGGCATCGGGTTTGGCGGCACGTTGCTCGCCAAGGGCGGTGAAACGGTATGAACATTTCCGGCAACATGCGGCGCAAGATGAAATCGGCCGCGCGGCTTTATGCGGTTCAGGCGCTGTTTCAGATGGAACATTCGGGCCAGACGGTTGAATCTGTGGTGGGCGAATTTGAGGCGCACCGTTTTGGGGCGACCTATGACGATCAGGAAATGCAGGAAGGCGACATCGACACGTTCAGTGCGCTTTTGGATCGTGCGGTGAATGAACAGGCGGCGATTGATCAGATGACGGATCGCGCCTTGGTCGCGAAATGGCCGCTGGGGCGGATTGATCCCACGTTGCGCGCGCTGTTTCGGGCGGGCTGCGCTGAGTTGTTGATCAAAGAGACGCCGCCCAAGGTCGTTTTGACCGAGTTTGTGGATATCGCAGGCGCGTTTTTTCCCGACGGGAAAGAGCCGCGGTTTGTGAACGCGGTGCTAGACCATATCGCGCATGAAATCCTGCCAGAGGGATTTTAAGAGGCCCGGTTTTAGGAGGTTGGACAGCTGCCGTTGCCAGCGCTCAGCGCCAAGGTCGCGGTGCCGTCTGATCCAAAGGGCGCGGTTTTGATACCGTCGGCCATAACAAGGCTGACGCTGGCCCCGATCATTTCTGACCCGTTCACCGTGATCTGCCGATTGGATACGGTGTCATCCAAATCGGCGGTTAAGGAAAACACAGAACCTTTTGGAAAACTTGGGATATCCATGACCAGAACCTGTGCGCCGTCAACCACGGGACGGACGGAAATCGTGCCAGCTGTGACTTCGACAGGTTGGAACACCTCGACACCCGCGCCCGCGCTTGTGACATCAAAAATCAATCCGGCTGGTGTCGCGGTCAGATCAATTGTCAGCGTCGCATTGGACAAATCGCAGCCTTCGTTCGTTAGGGTGATGCGATCTTTGGGCGCGCCGTCGCGGAACGCGACGGAGACATCAGCGTAAGACGACGTCGCCAGAAGGGTCGCGGTGCAGATGGTCAAAGTCCGGAGCATGCGGAGGCCTTTCGATCGCTGCGCCACGACATAGCGCGATTTTCGCTGTCAGCAATGTCAGGTGAGCGACGGCGGTTGAAACCGGCATTTGCGTTCAGACAGTGGGCGAAAGGAGGCCATGTTGCCGAGCTAAGTCGATCTGACAGCCGCCCTGCCGGGACGGGTCGGCTGACAGACCGGTGCGATGCGGCTTGCTCCGGTCTGGGTTGGATCGCGCCCAAAGGTCGTGATTTTCGAGGTCTGGAACGCAGCAACTGAAATGGTTATGGTGCCGTTAACCTTTGGAGGGGTCGGCACATGGCAGATTTAAACGCAACCATCCTGCAATCTATCAGAGGGCAGGCGCCTTTGTTCAAGAAATGGGGCATCGCGTTAATTGTGATCGGGGTTTTGGCGATCCTTTTTCCGCTGGTGTTTTCTATCGCGGCCAAGACCTTGCTGGGGTGGATATTCCTTTTGTCGGGGGCTGCAATGCTATGGCATGCGTTCCAAGCGACAGGCTGGCGGTCGGCGACGTTTAGTGGGCTGATTGCTGTGATGCACCTTGCGCTGGGTGTCTATCTTGGGTTTTTCGCGCTTACCGGCCTTGTCGGGCTGACGTTCCTTTTGGGCCTCATCTTTCTGTGCCAAGGTGGGATTGAGGTGTTGATGGCCAATCAGCACCGTCCCGAAAAGGGGTGGGGCTGGTTGATTTTTAACGGAGCTGTCACGCTTATGCTGGGGCTTTTGTTGATCCTTGGGCTGCCGGGCACGGCGATGTGGGCGATTGGGTTGATGTTGGGTATCAACTTTCTCACCTCGGGGCTCGCTTTGGTGGCCTTGGCGGCGGCGGCGCAGAAATCAGATGCGGATCTGTCCGCGTAATTGCCAGAGCCCACAAAAAACCCGCCCAAAACTGGGGCGGGTGATGTGACGAGAACCGCTGCAGCCGTTCGGGCTTTATTCCCGAGGACCTGTATATACAGGTGGGCGCCAGGTAACTAAGCCAGGGCTTAGACAGAGCCAGCTCCCTCGGATTTGCTTAAGGCCACTGGAATGTAAGCCGGGAATGATCGAGAAGAGCAGAAGCTCGTCGTGTTAGTAGGTAGGGCGATGCTGGCGGGCTCGCAAGGTTTATTCTGCGCTTTTGAAGAACCAACCGTCTGGTCCAACCATTTCTTCTGGCATCAGTGGCATAATGAAGCGTTCAAAAGACCCGAGGGCAACAAGAGCGAGGGCAACTTCGATAAAGGTGATGTCAGCGAACATGGTCATAATCAGTACTCCTTGGTGTTGACACCGTTTTGAATGATTCCTGCGGCCAAAAGAGGGCCGGATTGGGTTCATTTGTGTCTTGACGCTGGGTCATGGCGCTGGGTTTTGCCCTAATTGGCGTTGCTTCGCCCCAATTCAGCCCAACTTGACGGGTGTTCACGTTATGTTCATAGTATTGAGATGCCAGATGACGTTTCACCGCCTTCTTTACAGCCCGGCCAGCTTTTGGCGCGGGGGGTTTGTCGCCATCTTTTGACTTATGACTTTGTGTCGGTCGAAGAATTGGTCCCCACATCCGGACTGCGGGTGGATGTGATGGCCTTGGGGCCAAAGGGCGAGATCTGGATTGTTGAGTGCAAATCATCGCGGGCGGATTTTCAGTCAGATCATAAATGGCAGGGCTATTTGGAGTGGTGTGACCGGTTTTTCTGGGCGGTGGATCAGGATTTCCCGACCGAACTGTTGCCAGAGGCCACAGGGTTGATCATCGCGGATGCCTATGATGCGGCCGTGATCCGGATGGCCCCCGAGGAGAAGCTGGCACCCGCGCGGCGCAAGGTCATGACCCAAAAGTTCGCCCGCCATGCTGCGAGACGCGCGCAGGCAGCAAGGGACCCAAGGGTGAAACCTGTTCTATAGGGGGGGTCGCGTGCCGCGGGCGGGGGAAAATTTTTGAGCAAAAATTTTGCGCTGCGCGCTTTGAGTATTTTTTGCAAGATGATGCGCATTGGGGCGCGCAGGCGGTGGTTTGGGCTTAGCGGATGTTGAGGGGCGCGAAGCTTTTGGTGAGGTCGTCGACCGCTTTCATCTGGGTCAAGAACGGTTCGAGTTGGTCAAGTGGGAGGGCCGAGGGGCCGTCGCAGAGGGCTTGATCTGGGTCAGGGTGGGATTCAAGGAACAGCCCGGCGATCCCTACGGCGAGGCCTGCGCGCGCCAATTGTGCCACTTGCCCGCGTCGCCCACCGGAGGCCGCACCGCCGGGGTCGCGCATTTGCAGGGCGTGGGTGGCGTCAAAGATTATGGGCGCATCGTTTGAGACATCGCGCATGGTTTGAAAGCCGAGCATGTCGACCACCAGATTGTCATAGCCGAACTGTGTGCCGCGTTCGCAGAGCAGGATTTGGTCGTTGCCCGCCTCGATCAGTTTTTGGCAGAGGTTCTTGATCTGAGGAGGCGACATAAACTGGGGTTTTTTCACATTCACCACAGCGCCGGTTTTTGCCACGGCGGTGACGAGGTCGGTTTGACGTGCGAGGAAGGCGGGGATTTGCAGGATGTCGCAGACCGCGGCCACGGGGGCGCATTGGTCGATCTCATGCACATCTGTCAGGACGGGGCAGTCAAAGGTTGATTTGATTTCTTCTAGGATTTTGAGGCCAGCCTCCATCCCCGGTCCACGGTAGGAGCTGATGGAGGAGCGGTTGGCCTTATCAAAGGAGGCTTTGAAGACGTAGGGGATGCCGAGTTTTTGGGTGATGCTCACGTAGGCTTCTGCCACGCGCAGGGCCAAATCGCGGCTTTCGAGCACGTTCATGCCGCCAATGAGGACCATGGGTTTGTCGTTGGCAAATTGAATCGCGCCAAGGGGGACGCTGGTCATTCTTTGCGCCGCTTTGGGCTGACGGCGCGCGCGGCCATAATCGCGGCTTGGATTTCTTGGGAAATTTCTTCGGCTTCTTCGGGGTCAAAGTCCATGGGGATTTCCATGCCACCCGCTTCGACGAAAATGCGCACCATGCCGGCATCGGTGGGGCCGATTTGGATGTTCGCTTCGAGATCGCTTTCGTCGTTGATGCCCATGGGGTGTCCTTTGCCCTGATTGTTCGCTTTGGCTTAGCGTATCGCTGGTTGGGTTTGCAAGTCGCTGGGTTTTTGCAAACCTTCCTTTCACCCTCTTGCGTTTGGCTGCGGTGGGCGTTAATTCGGGACGCGTGCCGCCTTAGCTCAGTTGGTTAGAGCGCCTGATTGTGGATCAGGAGGTCCTTGGTTCGAGACCAAGAGGTGGTACCACCTTTCCTTTCATGGTGATTTGGCGCGGCTGCGTTGCAATTCTTGCGAGAACCTTGCAAACGCAGAGAAGGTTGCGTGCCGCTGGAGCCTCCGGCGGGAGTATTTTTTGCAAGATGATCGGAAAGCCGCGCCATGATGCGGGTAGTGACATTTGAAATTGGGCCCAATCCGCCGCCGCGTCTGGATAAAGCTTTGGCGCGGGATGTGCCGGAGGCGGAGGCGCTGAGCCGGTCGCGTTTGGGTAAGTTGTTGGAGGCCGGGGCGATCACGCTGGACGGTGTTGTCGCGCGCGATCCGCGATTTAAGGTGGCCGCCGGTGCGTGTGTCGCTGTGACCATTGAGGAAGCGGCTGAGAGTCATATCGGCCCTGAGGACATCCCCTTGGATGTCGTGCACGAGGACGCCGATTTGATCGTTGTCAATAAACCGGCAGGCATGGTCGTGCATCCAGCACCGGGGACACCGTCGGGCACGTTGGTCAATGCGTTGATCCATCATTGTGGGGCAGACCTATCTGGTGTGGGTGGGATGAAGCGCCCGGGCATTGTGCATCGCATTGATAAAGAGACGACCGGACTATTGGTGGTGGCCAAGTCCGATGCGGCCCATCGCGGGCTGGCCGCGCAATTTGCCGATCATTCGGTCAAGCGGCGGTATATGGCGCTGTGCTATGGTGTGCCCGATAGCAACGATCCGCGGGTACGCGGTGTGCGCGGTGTGTCGTTTGAGCCGGGCAATATTTTGAAGGTGCAAAGTTTCCTGGGCCGTCATCGCACCGATCGGCAGCGTCAGGCGGTGTCGTTTGACAGCGGTCGTCATGCGGTCACGCGCGTGCGCGTCGTGGAACGATTTGGCCAGCCGGCGGTTTTGGCGTTGGTGGAATGTTGGCTGGAAACTGGGCGGACCCATCAAATTCGGGTGCATATGGCCCATGTTGGCCATTCCTTGGTAGGGGATCCGGTTTATGGGGGGCGGCGCAAATTGTCAGAAAAGCTGTTGGGGCAGGCCCCTGTGGCGGCTGTGGCGGGGTTTGCGCGCCAAGCCTTGCATGCGGCGAGCCTTGGGTTTCAGCATCCTTTGACGGGGGAAGAGATTGAATTTACAGCAGAATTACCGCCCGATTTTGCAGCGCTTATCACCAAGCTTCCGCGGCTTGATTGATTTGGCGCTTTGTCTGTGCGCTGGCGCAGGTTTGGAGGTCTTTCAATTGCGCAAGTGTGCATTCATATCTGATTAAGAATTGCACGATATCGCCCTTGAAGAGGGGCCATTGCGCACCCATATTGATGTTAAGCCGATAAACATCGGACATAAGAACGAGGGGAGCTTTTCATGAGCACGTATTCAAATTTACCAGCGCCATCGCCAGAACAGGGTCTGAACCGCTATATGCAGGAGATCCGCAAGTTTCCGATGTTGGAGCCAGATGAAGAGTTTATTCTGGCCAAGCGGTGGGCCGAGGATGGTGATACGAACGCCGCCCATAAGCTGGTCACGTCGCATCTGCGTTTGGCGGCCAAGATCGCGATGGGCTATCGCGGCTATGGGCTGCCGCAGGCGGAAGTGATTTCTGAGGCCAACGTGGGTCTGATGCAGGCGGTCAAGAAATTTGATCCCGATAAGGGATTTCGTTTGTCCACCTATGCAATGTGGTGGATCAGGGCGGCGATCCAGGAATATGTGTTGCGGTCTTGGTCCTTGGTCAAGCTGGGCACGACATCGGCGCAAAAGAAGCTGTTTTTTAATCTGCGCAAGGCCAAGTCGCGCATTGGCGCCTTGGAAGATGGGGATATGCGCCCGGAGAATGTGGCACAGATTGCCACCGATCTAGGTGTCACCGAAAAAGAAGTTGTGTCGATGAACCGCCGCTTGTCTGGTGGTGATGCCTCGCTGAATGCGATTGTGGGCTCTGACGGTGAAGGGTCGACCCAGTGGCAGGATTGGTTGGAAGACGAAGATGCCAAGACGGCGGAGGATTATGAAGCAAAGTCTGAGTTGGAGGCCCGACGCGCGTTGTTGGCCGAAGCGATGGATGTGCTGAATGAGCGTGAGAAAGATATTCTGATGCAGCGCCGTTTGTCGGATGAAACCATCACCTTGGAAGATTTGTCGTCGCAATATGATGTGAGCCGCGAACGTATTCGCCAGATTGAGGTACGCGCGTTTGAAAAGTTGCAAAAGCGGATGCAAGATTTGGCCAAGGAACGGGGCATGCTGGAAAACGCATAACACCCGGATTTTGCGCGATTTTTAGAACTCCTGTCGGATGCCTCCGGCGGGAGTTTTTTTTGGCAGATGAAGCAGGTAGGGTCTGGGTATTGAACTTCGGGAGGATGACATGAAGTGGGGCATTTTGGGCGCGGCGAAGTTTGCGCGAGAGCATATGGCGCCGGCCATTCATGCGGCAAAGGGGGCAGAGCTGGTGGCACTGGCCACGTCATCGGCGGATAAGGCGGCACCATTTGCGGCCTTTGCGCCGGGACTGCGGGTTCTTGCGTCTTATGATGCTTTATTGGCGGACCCTGAGGTGGAGGCGGTTTATATTCCGCTGCCCAATCATTTGCATATGGAATGGTCGCTAAAGGCGCTGGCGGCGGGCAAGCATGTGCTGTGTGAAAAGCCGATGGGGTTGCAGGTTGCGGATTATGACCAACTGATCGCAGCGCGCGACTCCTCCGGGCTATTGGCGGCGGAGGCGTTTATGATCGTGCATCACCCGCAGTTTATTCGTGCCCGTGAGTTAGTGCAAAGCGGAGCGATTGGCCGTGTGGTGCATGTGGAGACGATGTTTAGTTATAATAACGCAAGCGATATGGACAACATTCGCAACCGCGCAGAGACCGCAGGCGGCGGCTTGCGCGACATTGGCGTTTATACCTTTGGTGCGGCGCGCTTTGTGACGGGGGAGGAGCCTGTGGCGGTGCCTTACGCCCACTTACGCATGGAGCAGGGCGTGGATGTGTTTGCCCAAGTTGCAGCCGACTTTGAAAGCTTTAGCTATGGCGCGGTTGTGACCATGCGGATGTTCCCGCAGCAGGGCGTAACCTTTCATGGCGACGGAGGTGTTTTACGCCTAAGCTGCCCGTTTAATGCCAATGTGGCCGATCAAGCGGAGCTGATTTTGGAAAGCAAAGCCAATCAGCGCATTCATGAACGCTTTCCCGGCGTGAACCATTATGTGCATCAGGTGGAAAACTTTGGTGTCACGGTGCAAACGGGGGCGGCTTATCCTTGCCCCCTTGAATTCAGCCGTGGAACGCAGAGAATGATGGACATGGCATTTGCCGCTGGAGGGGTGTGAGATGGACGAGAACGACGAAGAAATTGATCCGCGTCGGGATTTTGAAGGTCTGGGCATGCGTTTGATCACTGTGATCATTGTGGCCTTGCTGATGAGTTTTGCCCATACTTTGCTGGGGCTTATGACCATTGCGCAGTTTGTGATCATGCTGGTCAACAAACGTGAACCCAATGAACAGCTTGCGGAATTTGGCACATCTATGGGCATGTGGATGGCCAAGGCGAGCCGGTATCAAACCGGGGCGAGCGAGGTGAAACCTTGGCCCTTTACGGAGCTGGATTAATCGCTGAGCCGGGCGCGCAGCACCCGCAGCATGTTTTCCCCCGCGATTTTGCGGATTTGGGGTTCCGTTAGTCCGGCCCGCAGCAGTGCATCGGTCAGCACGGCAAGTTCGGATGCATCAAAATCCACCCGCACTGATCCGTCAAAATCGGAGCCGAGCGAGACGTGGTCTTCGCCGACAAGATCGACCGCGGCGCGGATTGTGGCGGCAACGCCATCCGGGCTGGTGTCGCAGGTGACGGTTTTCCAATATCCAATCGCGATCACACCACCGGTTGCGGCGATCCGTTTCATCAGATCGTCAGAGATATTTCGTGGTGATTGGCAATGGGAATAGATGCCCGTGTGGCTGATCACGATGGGGATGTCTGTCATATCGAGCACGTCAGTGACGACCTGCGGGCTGGAATGGGCCACGTCGAGGATCATGTTGCGATCCACGATTTGCTGCACCACGGCGCGGCCAAAATCGGTCAGCCCTTGGTTGCCGATCCCGTGGAGCGAGCCGCCAAGTTCATTGTCAAAGAAGTGATGTAAACCGATGAGGCGGTGCCCTGCGTTTGCGAGCCGGTCAAGGTTGGCGATGTCCCCTTCGAGCGCGTGCGCCCCTTCGATGCCAAGGATGCCGCCGACGATGTCGCGGCCTGCGGCTCGGGCGTCAAGCAGTTGGTCAAGATCGCTGCGCGTGGTGAGGATGCGCAGGCGGTCGCCCGATTGGTTGGCGACCTTGTGGAGTTTTTCGGCCTGATAAAGCGCGCGTTCGGCAAGGCTGTTCCATGTGCGGGGCGGCCAAAGCTGGCCGATGGCAAGGGGTGTGATGTTGTCAAAGGTATCAGCGCGATTTTCGGTGATGTTTTGGCCTGCCGGGCTTTTGGTGACGGCGGTGAACACTTGTAGGGCGACGTTCCCTTCGATCAGGCGGGGGATGTCTACGTGGCCGCGGGTGCCGCGTTCGTTTAGGTCGCGGTTCCAGAGCAGGGGATCGGCGTGCCAATCGCCGATGATCAGATCCGCGTGGAGCGTTTGGGCGGCGGCAGAGGGGCTGTAAGGGGCATGGTCGGTAACCGCGTTGCGCCCGCGTTCGACGTAAGCGGGGCCAAAGATGACCACGGCCAAGAGGAGCAGGGCGATAACCCACAGGAGGCGGCCGAGCCATTTTGTGAGCGTTTTCATCCGTCCCCCCGTTGGTGTTATCTGGCGGCCAAGGTTAGTCTTCCATCGCCTCAAGCTCATCAATGAAGCCTTCGATCATCGACAGGCCCTTGTCCCAGAACGCGGGGTCTGAGGCGTCGAGGCCGAAGGGGGCAAGCAGTTCTGTGTGGTGCTTTGATCCGCCTGCTTTTAGCATATCAAAATACTTGGCTTGGAAATCTGCGTCACCTTCTTCGTAGACGGCGTAAAGCGCGTTCACGAGGCCGTCGCCGAAGGCATAGGCATAGACGTAGAAGGGCGAGTGGACGAAGTGCGGGATGTAAGCCCAGAAGGTTTCGTAACCTTCTTGGAAATCAAACACATCGCCCAAAGATTCGGCCTGCACCGACATCCATAGCGCGTTGATGTCGTCTGGGGTTAGCTCCCCCTCTGCGCGGGCGGCGTGGAGTTTGCATTCGAAATCGTAGAACGCGATTTGGCGCACGACGGTGTTGATCATGTCCTCAACCTTGCCGGCCAACAGGACCTTGCGTTCTGCTTTGTCTTTGGCCCCGTCAAGCAGTTTGCGGAAGGTCAGCATTTCGCCAAAGACGGATGCGGTTTCGGCCAAGGTCAGCGGGGTGGAAGACAGCAGTTCACCCTGTTCTGCGGCCAAAACCTGATGCACGCCGTGCCCAAGTTCATGGGCTAAGGTCATGACATCGCGGGGTTTTCCAAGGTAGTTCAGCATCACGTAAGGGTGTACTGTCGTCACCGTCGGATGCGCAAACGCGCCGGGCGCTTTACCCGGTTTCACGGCGGCGTCGATCCACCCTTTGGTAAAGAACGGCTCTGCCAATTTGGCCATTTCTGGGTCGAAATCGCCGTAGGCGTCCATGACGGTTTTGCGGGCGTCGTCCCAATCCACGAGTCGTTCGTCTTCCATTGGAAGTGGCGCGTTGCGGTCCCATGTTTCCATGCGTTCCAGCCCTAGCCATTTTGCTTTCAGCTTGTAATAGCGGTGGGACAGGCGCGGGTAGGCTTTGACGACGGCGTTGCGCAGCGCTTCGACGACCTCCGCCTCGACGTGGTTTGATAGGTGCCGCCCGGTTTGTGGGGTTGGCATATTGCGCCAGCGGTCTTCGATCTCTTTTTCCTTGGCCAATGTGTTGTGGACGCGGGCAAAGATTTTGATGTTGTCTTGGAACACGGCGGCAAGGGCGTGCGTCGCTGCCTCGCGCTTGGTGCGGTCCTGATCGGTGAGCAGGTTGAGCGTCGCCTCAAGGTTTAGGGTTTCGCCGTTTACGTCAAATTCCAGCCCGGCCATGGTTTCATCAAACAGGCGGTTCCACGCGGCGGCGCCGACGGTTGATTGATCGTGCAGGAACTTTTCCAGTTCATCCGACAGCTGGTGCGGTTTCATCGCGCGCATGCGATCAAACACAGGCTTATAGCGGGCGAGGTCGGCGTTTTCCTTGAGCAGTCCAGCGAGGTGATCATCGTCAAGCCGGTTAAATTCCAGCCCGTAGAACACCAGTGGCGTGGTAAAGTTCGTGATCTTGTCCTGACAATCGGCCATGAATTTGGCGCGATCGGCGTCGGTGGTGACTTGGTAATAGCGCAAGCCCGCAAAGGACATGATGCGCCCTGCGATCACATCAATCTGTTCGTATCGCTGCACGGCCTTGAGGATGTCATCGGCGGAAAGTGAGGCGAGCTTTCCCTCGTAATCCTTTGCAAAGGCTGCACATTCCTTTTCCAGCCACACCATGTCTTTGGCCAGCTCTGGGCTGTCTTCGCCGGGGTAAAGATCGCTTAGGTCCCATTCCGGCAAGTTGCCAAAGTCGTCAGAGCCTTGGGCGTTTGCATCAAAAACAGGAGTGGGAAAGCGCATGGGATACCTCAGATTAAGTTGCTGTTTGGATATTTAGATGTTTTGGCGACAAATAGAAGCCTTGCCCCTAAACGTGTTGATCAAAGAATTTGCACAGTTCATCAAACATGGCGATGCTGATGCCTGTGTTATCCATCATTGGTTCGTGTTTGGCGCCGTTTAGCACCGTTAGTTTGCCGTTGGGCCAGTGTTTCATCCGTTTGTGGATACGACCCGGATCGACGATTTTTTCGTCCGTTCCTAGGAATGTTATGGCGGGGACATCCGGGCTTTTCATCGTGGCGAGGCGGCGCATTTCGATCAACGCCTCGTTCAACCACAAGACGGATGGGCCACCAATTCCAAGGTCGGGATAGGTTTTTGTCATCGCTTCAAGGTGGTCATAATATTCAGGATCGGTGGTCAGGAGGTTTTCTGAAAACGGCGTGCTGCCGACGTATCCTTTGGTCGTTTGGCCGGGCACGACCATCGTTTCGCGGCCAATCGCGCGGGCCGTGGTTGAAATGGCCCAAGCGAAAGGGCGCATGAGGGGGCTGATCATCATGCCCCACATCGGCGCGCTAAAGCCCGCCGCCACCACCGGATAGCCGTTGTGCAGCGCGCGCAAGCCGATGCAGCCGCCCATCGAATGGCCCAAAAGGAAGTAAGGTTCCGGCAAATTCAGCGATTTTGCATAGTCAAGGACCGCAATCGCGTCTTTTTGATAGTCGCGAAAGGCGTGCACATGGCCAAGCCCGCGATCATCCGCCATGCGGTCGGCAAGACCTTGTCCGCGCCAATCCACCGCGAGCGAGGCATAACCCCGCTGCGCGAATTCACGCGCGGAGCGTCCGTATTTTTCGATGAATTCGGTGCGACCGGGGAACATCAAAACCGTGCCCTTCGCACTGGCCCGTGGCCAATGGGCGGCGCGGATGCGCAGCCCGTCGTCTGTCATTAGCCAATGCGCTTTGCCGCCAGCTGGACCATCAGCGACGTCATCAAAAAACGGTGCAATTTCCATTGATTAGCCTAGAACACCGGCTAATTTCATGGCCAATCCCATGTCGCCGTCAATGCTCAGCTTGCCGGTCATAAAGGCGGTCGTTGGGTTTTGTTCGCCGTCAAGGATCGCTTTGAACACATCTGCGTCCGCTGTCATAGTCACGTCCGCGTCGTCGTCTGCGGCGCGTGCGCCGTCGCCGTCCATCATAATGCTGCCTTCGTCACCGATCACGAACTTTGCGTTGCCATCAAATCCGGCGCCGCCAAGTTTTTCGTTAAGGGCGTCCACTGCTGCGGTGATCACGTCGCTCATCTTTTAGGTCCTTTTGCTTTATTTGGGTGCATGTTCCCTCTGGCACTTAACCACAGACACGCTACATTTACGTTATGGGCATGCGAACGATCCATTTCAAACGTACCGCTACGGCATTTCTCATTTTGCTGTTGTGGGGACCTGTGGCGGTTGCCCAGGATAATGGGCTTGATCCGTTGTTCCAACAACTTCTTGAGGCAGATGACACGAGCCACGAACAGGTCGCAACCGAAATCCTGCGCGCATTGGAGCGTTCAGGCTCTGCCGCGATGGATTTGTTGTATCGGCGTGGGTCTGATGCCTTGGAAGAGAGCGAGCCGGGTGTTGCGGTGGAACATTTCACAGCCCTTGTGGATCATGCGCCAGACTTTGCCGAAGGATATCATGGGCGCGCCAATGCGTATTTCAACCTTGGCTATATTGGCCCCGCGCTTGATGATTTGCGACGCACGTTAGAATTGGAACCGCGTCACTTCCAAGCCTTGTTCGGGTTGGGCAACGTGATGGAAAGCCTTGAGCGGCCGCAAGATGCGTTGGAGGTTTATGAGGCGGTTTTGGAAATTTACCCATTGGAGCCGAACACATTGGCTGCCATTGAACGTGTTAACCTTATCCTACGGGGTCAAACCCTCTAACCCTTAGGGCAGCTGATGACCCAATCGCGCGTTCTGGCCGTTCTTGGCCCGACGAATACCGGCAAAACCCATTATGCGTTAGAACGTATGCTCAACCACCGGACCGGGGTGATTGGGTTGCCGCTGCGTCTTTTGGCGCGGGAGGTGTATGACCGTCTGGTCGCGGCGCGGGGCCCGTCTGTTGTGGCGCTGGTGACGGGGGAAGAACGGATCGTGCCACCGCGCGCGGCCTATTGGGTCTGCACGGTGGAGGCGATGCCAGAAGGCATGGGGTGCGATTTTCTAGCGATTGACGAAATTCAGCTCTGTGCTGATCCGGAACGGGGTCACATTTTTACTGACCGGTTGCTGCGGGCGCGGGGGCTGAAAGAGACGTTGTTTCTGGGCGCTGAAACGATGCGCAACGCCATCGCAGCACAGGTGCCGGGGGCAGAGTTTATGCGGATGGAGCGGTTTAGCAAACTGACCCATTCAGGTTCGAAAAAGATAAGCCGCATGCCAGCGCGCAGCGCGATTGTCGCCTTTTCGGTCGAAAATGTGTATGGCATTGCAGAGCTGTTGCGCCGTCAAAAGGGGGGGGCGGCGGTTGTTATGGGCGCGCTAAGCCCGCGCACACGCAACGCCCAAGTCGCGATGTATCAAAATGGCGATGTGGATTATCTGGTAGCGACAGATGCCATTGGGATGGGGTTGAACCTAGATATCAAACACGTCGCCTTTGCAGGCACGTCAAAGTTTGATGGCCGCAAAATGCGCCGTTTGATGACCGAGGAACTCGCCCAGATTGCAGGGCGTGCAGGGCGGCACAAGGAAAATGGCACCTTTGGCGTCACTGGCGAAGCGCGCCCCTTGGACGATCAAGACGCGATGAACATCGAACAGCACCGTTTCCGCCCCGTTGCAAAGTTACAGTGGCGCAATTCGGATTTGCAGTTCGGTTCGATCAAGCGGTTGTTGCAAACGCTGGAAGTGCAGACCCAAGATGACTGGCTGACCCGCGTGCGCGAAAGCGATGATTTGGCCGCCCTCAAAGCCCTCGCGGAAGATAGCGAAGTGGCCGCGCGTGCCACGGATGGCAAATCGGTGCGATTGTTGTGGGATGTGTGCCGGGTGCCGGATTTCCGCGGGATCAGCCCGATGGAACACGCGAACCTTTTGACGCGGATTTACAACGATCTGCATCAGACGGGGCATGTGGATGAAAACTGGTTTGCCTTACAAATTGCCCGTATTGATCGCGAAGATGGCGACATTGATACGCTGTCTAAACGGCTGGCCTATATTCGCACTTGGACCTATGTCACCCAACGCAATGGGTGGCTTCGTGACGAAACCCATTGGCGAGAGGCCACGCGGGCTGTAGAAGATCGACTATCAGATGCATTGCATGGTGCGCTGACTCAAAGATTTGTGGACCGGCGGACATCTGTTTTGCTTCGCCGGCTCAACCAAAAGGAAAAGCTATTGGCGGACGTGAACGAAAAGGGCGAAGTCCTTGTAGAGGGTGAATTTGTTGGGAAACTCGAAGGTTTCCGGTTCCGCATGGACAAAGCGGGCAGCCCGGATGAGGCGAAAACATTGCGTCAGGCGTCGGTCGCGGCCCTTGTCCCGCATTGGCATTTGATGGCTGACCGTTTTTACAACGCGCCGGACACCGAAATTGATTTCACCGAACAGGGTGGATTAATGTGGGGCGAACATGCGGTTGGTAAGCTGACGTCTGGCGCTGAACCGCTCAAGCCCGCGGTTGAGGTGTTTGTCGATGAAGAGGCCGGGCCTGATGTTATCGCCAAAGTGCAGCGCCGATTGCAGCATTTCATTGATCGCAAAGTTGCCACAGCGTTTGAACCACTATTGGCGCTGAAAAACGATGATACCTTGGAAGGGCAGGCTAAAGGGTTTGCGTTCCGTCTGGTAGAATCCTTTGGGGTCATCCCGCGCGGTGATGTGGCCCAAGAAGTGAAAGATCTAGATCAAGATGCCCGTGGCGGTTTGCGCAAGCATGGTATCCGGTTTGGTCAATTCACGATCTTTATGCCGTTGTTGTTGAAACCTGCGCCGACACGTCTGCGCCTTGTTTTATGGTCTTTGGCCAAAGGGTTGGCTGAATTTCCCGAAAGCCCGCCGCCCGGTTTGGTCACGGTTCCCGCTGCCAAGGATGCGGTGCCGAGGTTTTATGCCATGTCAGGGTATCGCGCGGCGGGGGAACGGGCCGTGCGCATTGATATGCTGGAACGTCTTGCCGATATGCTGCGCGATCAAGACACACGCGGTGGGTTTGAGGCGACAGCGGATATGTTGTCGATCACCGGCACGTCGCTGGAACAATTCGCCGATTTGATGGGCGGGCTTGGCTATAAGGCCGAAAAGGGTGAGCGGGTTAAGGTTAAGCCTGCGCCTGTCGTGAAAGCGGAAGAGCCGAAAACGGAAGAGACTGCGGCGGAAGCACCCAAGACGGACGAATCCAAAGCGGAGGCGCCTCAGGTCGAGGAGCCAACACCCGACGCTGCGCCAGCAAGCGATGCCCCTGCGGAAGACGCGCCAGAGATGGAGGTCTTTTACACCTTTGCTTGGGGCGCGCGCGCGAACACGCAGGGCAAACGTGCGCCTTCCAAGCGCGGCAATGACGCGCCCAAGGGCAAAGGCAAGCCGCGCGGCAAAGGCGGACCAAAGGGCGGGGGCAACAAGCCGCAGTCGTTTCAAGCCAAGCCAAAGCGCGAGAAAGCCATTGATCCCGACAATCCCTTTGCTGCCGCCCTTGCTGGGTTGAAAAAGGATTGAGCGACGCGCCTGAGACGATCCGGCTGGACAAATGGCTGTGGCAGGCGCGGTTTTTCAAATCGCGCAGTCTGGCCGCCGGGATCGTGTCGGCTGGAAAGGTACGCGTTGACGGCACGCTTGTGTCTAAGCCCGCGCGGGCCGTTGGTGCGGGGATGGTTTTGACCTTTTCCAAGGAAACCGACGTGAAGGTCGTGCGCATTTTGGCCTGCGGAACACGGCGCGGCCCGGCCCCAGAGGCGCAAGCGCTGTATGAGGATATGTCGCCCGCGCCGGTAAAACGTCCCTCAAACCCGCGATTTGAGGGGAAAGGACGCCCGACAAAGAAAGATCGGCGGGACATGAGGTCTCAGTTACGGGGAGATGGATCGTTCCCGCTTGAATCATCTTTTGTGCTGCATTAGCAAAGCCCAACATTCGTTTTGGAAGACCGCTTATGACCTATATCGTCAACGACAGTTGTATCGCCTGTAAATACACCGATTGCGTAGAGGTGTGCCCCGTAGATTGTTTCTATGAGGGGGAGAACATGCTGGTGATCCACCCGGATGAATGTATTGACTGTGGCGTGTGCGAACCCGAATGCCCCGCAGATGCGATCCGGCCTGATACCGAGCCGGACATGGAAAAGTGGGTTGAGTTTAACCGCAAGTATTCCGAGCTTTGGCCGGTGATCATCACCAAGAAAGATCCGCTGCCGACCGCCGATGAGATGGACGGAAAAGAAGGCAAGATGGAGCTGTTTTCCGAAAACGCAGGCGAAGGCGGCTGATTCGCGCTGTTTTGTCTATCGCTTTGAAATAAATCGATATTTGACCTGCTTTGTTGCGCTTTCGGTGGGGCGCAATTTGTGTTATACTGTTACG
>CAKZVL010000097.1 GCA_937922155.1 uncultured Paracoccaceae bacterium
TTGGAACCGCCCTTATGGCGGAGGATGTGACGATTCAATCTCAGGGCGGGGGGTTGACCCTGGCTGGGCCATTGTTGGATTTTGACGGCACCTATTTGCAGATCGGGTCAGAGCATGGGCCTGTGAGCGTTATTTATGACCGTGTCATCTGTGCCGGTGTTGATTGTCCGGTGGACGGTGAATTTATCCCCCGGATCAGAATGTCGGCCGTTCCTGATGTGGCTGAGGTTTTATTGCCAGCGCTGACCCAGCGGTTTGCGACGATGGAAGGCATGCGGTCGCGCACGGAACAGGCAGACAACGGGCATTTTATTCTGACCCTTGAGGATGCGTCGCGCATTGTTGCGCGGTTTGATATTCGCCCCGCCACCGCGGATGAGGGGTTTGCCGATCTGGTGGCGTTTGAGGCGGACGTGGTTATGTCGCGTCGCGATGTGTCTGAACAAGAGTTGCAGATGGTTGCGGAAGCGCGCGTGGCCGAGTTTGATCGCGTTGGTCAAAATCGGATCATTGGGTTTGATGCGTTGATTCCTGTGATGTCGCCGGGGCGGCAGTTGGCCTATCTATCGCCGCAATCCTTATTAGATGTTTATCGCGGACGTATCACCGATTGGGCTGATTTTGGGAGCGAAAGTGGCCCGATCAGATTGCATATGTCAGAGATACCGCCGGGTTGGCCGGATGTGCCGGGGCCGACTGTTCGTTTGCATCCGGATTTTGAAACGGCGGTTGCGGCGGTTGTATCGGACCCAAGTGCCCTTGGCATTGTGTCATTTCAGAATAGTGGGTTTGCCCAGCAGATTGATTTGCAGGACAGTTGTGGATTTGTGGCTTCGCCAGATCAGACGGCGGTGAAGACCGGGGATTATCCGCTGACTGTGCCGCTGTATTTGTATCATGCGGATCGACGGTTGCCGGAAATCCTGACGGCGTTTTTGGATTGGTTGCCGAGTCCGCAAGCGCAGTTGGTTGTGCGTCGCAGCGGGTTTGTGGACTCTGGGCTGGTGCCCATTGCGTTGGATGATCAGGGGCAGCGTTTTGTTGGCGCCTTGCAAGCGGCGGAAGATGGCGTTGCCCTGGCTGAGTTGCAGAGCCTATCAAGGCGGATTGCGGATCGCACCCGGCTGTCGATGAGTTTCCGGTTTCAACCTGGCGGGACGCGGTTGGACAGTACGTCCCGCGCGCATGTGTTGCGGTTGGCGCAAGCAGTGGAAAGCGGTGCGTTTGATGCGCGGTCTATTCTATTGCTAGGGTTTAGTGATGGGCAGGGGGCTGCGGAATTGAACCAAAGCTTGTCGCTGCGCCGCGCCGAGGCTGTGCGCGATGCGCTGGCGGGTGCCTTGGCGGGCGGTGTGCCGGACAGTGTTCAGGTGGACGTCAGCGGATTTGGTGAGGCTTTGCCGGTGGGGTGTGATGACACAGCGTGGGGACGACAGCAGAACCGGCGGGTTGAGCTGTGGGTCAGTGACTAAAGCAATCCTTCGGCGCGAAAGCTGATTTCTGCGGATTTCCCGATGATGAGATGATCGTGCACGGTAATGCCGAGCGTTTTGCACCCAGTTTCGATTTGCGCGGTCATTGTGATGTCGGCTTGACTGGGCGTTGGATCACCGGAGGGGTGGTTGTGAACAAGGATCAGCGAGGCGGCGTTCAGTTCCAGCGCGCGTTTGACCACCTCGCGCGGGTAGACGGGCACATGGTCGATCGTTCCTTTGGATTGTTCTTCGTCGGCGATGAGCGAGTTTTTGGTGTCTAAAAACAGGATGCGGAATTGTTCGGTTTCGCGGTGCGCCATGACGGTGTGGCAATAATCAAGCAGGGCCTGCCAGCTAGACAGCACATGTTTTTGGATGATTTTACCACGGGCCATGCGGTGGGCTGTTGCCTCCACTATTTTGAGTTCGAGCGCGACGGCGTCACCGACCCCATCGATCTGCAGAAGCTGGGTTAGAGGGGCCGCGAGGGTGTGGTTGAGATCACCGAAGTGGTCGATGAGGCGTCGCGCCAATGGTTTGACGTCTTGCCGCGGGATGGCGCGAAACAGGATGAGTTCGAGCAGTTCGTAGTCGGGGATCGCCGTTGCCCCACCGGTGAGAAAGCGTTCGCGCAGCCGCTTGCGATGGTCGCGCATGTAGGACGGCGTTTTGCCCTTGGGCATGGGTTGAACTGTTTGGACTTCGTCATCGTCGAACAGGCTGGGGGATTCGGAGAATTCGCGCATGGTTGGAGTATGCGGGGATCGTGGTTAGCGGGGGGTTAATGTTGACTGTTCACAGCGCTACATAGTCCTGAATCTAGCCGCAGGCGACGCACCATCAACGACCCGTGGGTCGTCAATGGTGCGGTTACCCCTTCATGCTTTCCCAGAAGCTTTTGACGGAGCTGAAGAAGCTTGATCCTTGCGGGTTGTTGTCCGCTTGGATTTCGTCGAACTCTTTCAAAATCTCTTTCTGGCGGGCCGTTAGGTTGACCGGCGTTTCCACCATCAGTTCGATGAACATGTCGCCAGCGCCGCCGCCGCGTAGGGCGGGCATGCCTTTGCCGCGTAGGCGCATTTGGCGGCCTGATTGGCTGCCTTCGGGGATGCGCACGCGGCTGCGGCCGCCGTCGATTGTAGGCACTTCGATTTCGCCGCCAAGTGCAGCGGACGCGATGGAGACGGGCACCCGGCAGAACAGGTTTGGTCCTTCGCGTTCGAACAGTTTGTGATCTTGGACTTCGATAAAGATATAGAGATCGCCTGTTGGTCCGCCGCGCATGCCGGCTTCGCCTTCGCCGGCGAGGCGGATGCGGGTGCCGGTTTCGACGCCTGCGGGGATGTTCACGGAGAGTGATTTTTCTTTTTCGATCCGACCGTGGCCGTTGCAGGTGTGGCACGGGTTTTTGATCGTTTGGCCCATGCCGTTACAGGTTGGGCAGGTGCGTTCAACGGTAAAGAAGCCTTGCTGCGCGCGGACCTTTCCCATGCCGGAACAGGTAGGGCAGGTTGCAGGTTCTGACCCGCCATCTGCACCCGTGCCGGTGCAGGACCCGCAGGTGACGGCTGTTGGCACGTTGATCGTCTTTTGCATGCCCTTGAACGCGTCTTCGAGGTCGACGCGCAGGTTATAGCGCAGGTCATTGCCGCGCTGGGCGCGTGTGCGACCACCGCCGCCGCCGCGTCCGCCCATCATGTCGCCGAACAGATCGTCAAACACGTCAGAGAAGGCAGAGGCAAAGTCGCCCTGACCTGGTCCGCCGCGTTGACCGCCGCCGCCCATGCCACCCTCGAAAGCGGCGTGACCGTAGCGGTCATAGGCTGCTTTCTTGTCGGCGTCTTTTAGGACTTCGTAAGCTTCGTTCGCTTCTTTGAACTGGGCTTCGGCTTTTGGATTATCGGCGTTGCGGTCTGGGTGAAGCTCTTTCGCTTTTTTGCGATAGGCTTTTTTAATTTCGTCCGCGCCTGCGCCCTTGGCAACGCCTAGCGTTTCGTAATAATCGCGTTTTGCCATGTCGTTATTCCCTTTAGGAAAACGGGCAAGACCGGCCCAGTCACTGGACCGGTCTTATCCTGTTCACGCTAAGCTTAGTCGCGCTTTTCGCCGTCGAGATCTTCGAAGTCGGCGTCGACGATGTCATCGTCAGGCGCGCCCATATCGTCAGGCTCTACCTCTTCACCGGCTTCTTCTTGGCTGGACTTATAAATCGCCTCACCCAGTTTCATTGCGGCTTCGGTCACGTTCTGGACGCCAGACTTCAGCTTTTCGGCTGTTGTGTCTTCTTTTTCCAGATCGTCCTTTAGTGCGGCAACCGCCAGTTCGATGGCTTCGACTGTTGTTGGGTCAACTTTGTCAGCATGCTCTTCTAGCGACTTTTCCGTCGAGTGGATCAGGCTTTCCGCCTGGTTGCGGGCGTCGACGAGTTCGCGGCGTTCTTTATCTGATTCCGCGTTCTCTTCCGCATCCTTGACCATTGCTTCGATGTCGTCGTCTGAGAGGCCGCCTGAGGCTTGGATCGTGATCGACTGTTCCTTGCCTGTGCCCTTGTCCTTGGCGCCGACGGATACGATGCCGTTGGCGTCGATGTCGAAGGTCACTTCGATCTGGGGCATGCCGCGTGGGGCTGGTGGGATGTCTTCGAGGTTGAACTGGCCGAGCATTTTGTTGTCTGCGGCCATCTCACGCTCACCCTGGAACACGCGCAAGGTCACGGCGTTTTGGTTGTCTTCCGCCGTGGAGAACGTCTGCGACTTTTTCGTGGGGATCGTTGTGTTGCGATCGATCAGGCGGGTGAAGACACCGCCGAGCGTTTCGATACCCAGTGAAAGCGGGGTGACGTCCAGCAGAACCACGTCTTTGACGTCGCCCTGCAGAACACCGGCCTGAATGGCGGCGCCCATTGCGACGACTTCATCAGGGTTCACGCCCTGATGTGGTTTCTTGCCAAAGAACTTTTCAACTTCTTCCTGAACGCGTGGCATTCGGGTCATACCGCCGACGAGCACGACCTCGTCCACGTCGGATGTGGATAGGCCTGCATCCTTGAGCGCCGCTTGGCACGGTTTCATGGAAGATTTGATCAAGTCGCTGACCAATGATTCCAGCTTTGCACGGGTCAGTTTCATGACCATGTGCAGGGGCTGGCCGTCTTTGCCCATGGAGATAAACGGCTGGTTGATTTCAGTGGAGGACGAAGAGGACAATTCGATCTTGGCCTTTTCCACTGCTTCCTTGAGGCGTTGCAGCGCCATTTTGTCTTTGGTCAGGTCGACGGCGTTTTCTTTTTTGAACTCATCCGCGAGGTAGTTCACGATGCGCATGTCAAAGTCTTCACCGCCGAGGAATGTATCTCCGTTGGTTGATTTTACTTCGAATAGGCCGTCGTCGATTTCAAGGATTGTGACGTCGAATGTACCGCCGCCAAGATCATAGACCGCGATGGTTTGGGTTTCTTTTTTGTCCAAACCGTAGGCGAGCGCGGCGGCAGTTGGTTCGTTGATGATGCGCAGCACTTCGAGGCCCGCGATTTTGCCGGCGTCTTTGGTTGCTTGGCGCTGGGCGTCGTTGAAGTAGGCGGGGACGGTGATGACCGCTTGGGAGACGTTTTCGCCAAGGTAGCTTTCGGCGGTTTCTTTCATCTTACCGAGGATGAACGCGGAGATTTGGCTGGGTGAGTATTTTTCACCGCGGCTTTCGACCCAAGCGTCACCATTTCCGCCATCAACGATGGAGAATGGCATGTTCTTTTTCTCTTTCGCGAGGTCTTTGTCATCAAAGCGACGGCCGATCAGACGCTTGACCGCGAAGATTGTGTTTTCTGGGTTGGTGACGGCCTGGCGTTTTGCTGGCTGGCCAACAAGGCGTTCGTCGTCAGCGAACGCGACGATTGATGGCGTTGTGCGTGCGCCTTCTGCGTTTTCGATTACCCGCGGTTCGGATCCGTCCATGATCGCGATGCAGGAGTTAGTCGTTCCGAGGTCAATGCCGATTACTTTGGCCATGTTTCAAATCCCTTTTAGGTCAGGCGGTTTGAGCGACGCGAACCCACGTTGGCACCCGCGCCAGTTATTTATTGCAGCCCTCACTGGCCACAACTTTCTAGCGGTATATAGGGTCGCCCAATGGGGCCTGCAATGGCCCAAAACCAGAGAAAATGGACAAAAATGTCTGTTGGAATGCCTGCTAGCGGATGGTGGGGCCGTCGTTTGCCGGATTATCGTCCGGCTGACCAGCTGATGGAGGCGTTTTTGCGGGTATAGAATTCACCCATCATTCCAAGTACGATCAGCGTAAGACCGACATAGACGGGGTACATCATCGAGCTGAAATGGGGATTGTAGTGCAGGAATACAAAGCCGCGAGCCTGATCAATGGCGTGGAAAAGTGGGTTCCAGTCAAACAGCACCAACATGCTGGATGGCAGTGAATTGGCGACGAACATTTTGCCAGAGGCGATCATGTTTGCGCGGGAATAGATGCTGACGGCCAGCGTAGTAAATTCAGGCAACCATGGTTTGAGTGCGAGAAAGACAATGCCAATCGCCACGCCGGAAAACCATGCGGCAAGAACCATGCCCATTGCGCCGATGGGTTTGTCGATCACCACAGGATTGATCGCAACGTGATAGAAGAACAGCACGACGAACAGAGACAACAGTTGGATATAAAGGGATGAAAACGCAGCACTGGTGATCGAGATGAAGGTGTTCATCGGGACGTGTTGCATCATCGGGGATGATGGTCCTTCGGAGGCAAAGACGGCTGTTAGTGCCTTTGTATGGGTCATGAACAGAAAGATGCCTGACATGATATATAGCAGGAAATCACCGCGGATCGCGGCACCGCGCATCCCCATGATCGAGAACATGGCATAGAAGGTCAGAACAAAGATGACCGTTTGCAGCATGTTCATCATCAGCCCGACCATCGCGTTGCGATGTGTTTTGCGGATGTCGCGGACGATGGAGTGATAGATCAATTCTAGGAGCTGAAACGCACTGCGCAGCGTTGAATGTGGTCTTTGGGACGCTTCAAACATTGGTAAATCCTGCTTGCTGCGTGACTATTGTGCCGCGCTCGCTATTTGTCTCACGAATTTCTTGCTGTTCGCTTTATGCGCCATCATAAGGTCCAAAACGTGGCATATCAAATATTTGATGCAACGAAATAAATTGTGACGAAGGATGTGACATGGATTTTAACAAGCTCACGACAGTGATGCGCCGCCTTGCTTTGGAAGCGGGTGACAAGATCATGGAAATTTATGAGGCTGACGATTTTGACGTAAAGTCAAAGAGCGACGACAGCCCTGTGACCGCTGCGGATGAAGCGGCGGATGCGCTGATTAGTGCCGGATTGCGCGCTGAATTTCCTGATGTGGCATTGGTCACTGAAGAGCAGGCCGACTCCCACGGTGAAACGGCCACGACGTTTTTAATTGTTGATCCGCTGGATGGCACCAAGGAATTCATCAACCGTCGTGGCGATTTTACCGTCAACATCGCATATGTCGTAGATGGAGAGCCATTGCGCGGGGTTGTTTATGCCCCAGCGAAGGGTCGTTTGTTTATCACAGACGAAACCGGCGCGTCGTTTGAGGAAATGGGATCGTTTGACAAAGACGTTGTGGGTGAGATGAAGCCGATGCGTGTTTCCAACCCTGACAACGATGCGTTGCTGGTTGTTGCGTCTAAATCCCACCGGGATCAGGCGACGGATGACTACATCGGCAAGTATAATGTCAAAGACATGAAAAGCGCGGGATCCTCGTTGAAGTTCTGTCTGATCGCGACGGGTGAGGCGGACATCTATCCCCGCGTTGGCCGCACGATGGAATGGGATACGGCCGCAGGCCATGCTGTTTTGAACGGCGCTGGTGGTAAGGTAATTCGTTTCGATAATCATGAGCCATTGGTTTATGGCAAAGAGATTTTTGCGAACCCGTTCTTTATCGCATATGCACCTGGAGTTGATCTGAAGCTTCCATAATGTCTGTTCTGATCGTCATCCCTGCGCGTTATGCCTCGACCCGGTATCCGGGGAAACCATTGGTCATGTTGCGCGGGGCGACGGGAGAGCAGAAATCGCTGATCCAGCGGAGTTGGGAAGCGGCTTGTTTGGTTGGTGGCGTTGATAAAGTTGTCATTGCCACCGAAGATGATCGCATTCGTGAGCATGCCGAAGGTTTTGGGGCGGAGGTTGTTATGACCTCTGCCGATTGTTTGAACGGAACGGAACGTTGCGCGGAGGCCCATGGGCATCTTGGGCTGGATCATGATATTGTCGTAAATTTTCAAGGCGATGCACCCCTCACACCGCCATGGTTTGTTGAAGCGTTGATTGATGCATTGGCTGGGTCGGTTGATGAAATGGTCACCCCAGTTCTGCGCTGTGATGGCCGTACGTTGAACAGTTTCAAACATGATCGCAGCGAAGGCCGCGTTGGTGGCACGACGGCGGTTTTTGATGGATCTGGGCGCGCGCTTTATTTCAGTAAGGAAGTGATCCCTTTTACCGCTGAAACCTACGGCGATGATGCGCCGACGCCCGTGTTTCACCATGTCGGAGTCTATGGATACCGATCCGCTGTTTTGCTGGCCTATAACGCCAGTGCCGTGAGTGAGTTGGAACAGTTGGAAGGTCTGGAACAGCTGCGTTTCCTTGCTGACGGTGTCGATGTGCGCTGTGTTGAGGTGGATGCAAAGGGTCGCCAGTTTTGGGAATTGAACAACCTCGAAGATGTCCCCCGGTTAGAAGCAATGATGGCCGAGATGGGTATTAAATGACCCAGCCGACTGTCAGCGTTGTTGTTGTCAGTTGGGATCGCCCCGAAAGCCTTGCCCTGTGTTTGACCGGGCTGTCGCAGCTTTTTTACCAAAATTTTGAGATCATCCTTGTGGCGAATGAACGTAGCCGTGCGGGTGTGGTTGATCTGGGGTTTTTGGATCAGGTTAGGGTGGTGCCTTTTGAGGTTCCGAATATCTCTGCTGCGCGCAATGCGGGGATTGCGGAGGCGGGGGGAGAGATTATTGCCTTTATTGATGATGATGCGGTGCCGGAACCGACATGGCTGGATCATCTGACCGCGCCATTTTCGGACAACAAGGTGAGTGCTGCTGGTGGATATGTCATTGGTCGCAATGGCATCAGTTTTCAGTGGAAAGGTCGGATGGCGTTTCCTGATGGGCAGTCCGTTGATTTGCCGATGCATGGTATGGGCGCACGGGTGTTTGAGGGCGAAGCGGGTCGCGCGATCAAGACCGAAGGCACCAATATGGCGTTACGGCGAGACGTGTTGGTTGAAATGGGCGGCTTTGATGAGGCGTTTTCATTTTACTTGGATGAGACGGATTTGAATATGCGCCTTGCTGCGGCGGGCCATCGCACGGCAATTGTTCCATTGGCGCAGGTGCATCACGGGTATGCTGAAAGCGCGCGACGGAGCCGGTCGCGTGTGCCGCGCGATTTGACCGATATCGGTCGCAGCATTGCATTATTCGCCCGAAAACATGGTGCAGACGTTTCTGCGACCCGAACGACGCATCGACAGCAGCAACGGGTGCGGCTTTTGACCCATATGCAACTTGGTCACTTGCTGCCCGGTGATGTTGGGCGATTGATGGGCGGGTTTGATCGAGGGTGGTCTGAAGGCCTGAAACGGCATTTTGGAATGGTTGCGGCAATGGAGGAAAACCAGACCTTTAAACGGTTCCAAACGACGTTTAAGGAGAATGAGGTTGAGATTTTTGTTGGGCGATTTTGGCAACGCAGAAAGATGGTTGAAGATGCCAATGAGACCGTAAACAGGGGAAAGCGTGCTTGTCTTTACCTCTTTTCATTGACCGCGTTATACCATCATGTGTATTTCCAGCAGCCTGGAGTTTGGATACAGTATGGTGGTCAATTTGGTAGGGCTATAAGAAGCGAACCGGTTCTGAGTTTGCGATCTGTAAGCGCGAAGGTTCGGGAACAAGTTGCACGGATTGAAGCCGTAAGGATGAAAAGTTAAGCCCCAACCTGTAGGGGTGCTAGTGATGCAGGGGAACGAAAGGGCTGACGCTGGGTGATGTCGCAAGATCGAACCGAGCGCGTCACAAATTGCCCATAGTTCGATTGCATGGTAGTAAAAAGTAAATGAGAAGGCAGGCTAATGAAGAATAAAGTCACCAAAGCGATATTTCCTGTTGCAGGGTTGGGCACGCGGTTTTTGCCCGCTACTAAATCTGTTCCAAAGGAAATCATGACGCTGGTCGATCGACCGCTGATCCAATACGCCATTGACGAAGCGCGTGATGCTGGGATCGAGGATTTCATTTTTGTGACGTCCCGCGGCAAGTCTGCGTTGGAAGACTATTTTGAT
>CAKZVL010000098.1 GCA_937922155.1 uncultured Paracoccaceae bacterium
GTATCGATAAGGGCTGCCGCGCCCGCCGCGCCTGCCCGATTGGGCAAAACCTGCGCCTACCTGCGCAAGCTGAATTTCACATGAAGGCGTTCCAATGACCCAACAGATCATCCTGATCCGTCACGCTAAATCTGATTGGGCCGACTTTGAATTGCCGGATCATGATCGCAAGCTCAACGCACGCGGGCGCAAAACCGCCCCGGCGATGGGGCGTTGGCTGTCAGACTTGGGATACGTGCCAGACCTTATGCTTGTATCAGACGCCGCGCGCACGGTGGAAACCGCACAACTGATCCGCGCAGAACTGCCAAGTGATCCAAAGGTCCAGTTCATGCCCAGCCTTTATCACGCATCGCCAGATACCCTGCTGAACGCGCTCCAAACCGCGCAAGGAACGCGCATCGCCTTGATCGGCCATAACCCCGGCATCGCGATGCTGGCCGAAGGTCTGGTGAAATCGCCGCCACCGCATAGCCGCTTTCACGACTATCCAACTTGTGCGACCACGATCCTAGAATTTGAAGGCGAGTTGACGCTTGGCGCTGGCAGGTGCATCGACTTCGCAGTGCCCAAAGATGTGATGTAAAAAGGGCAGCCCGCCTTAGCGTACTGCCCTTTCCATTTATCTTAACGATTGGCCAATAGCCTCGCGTCAGTGGCCTAAAATCTGGCTCAGGAACAATTGCGTCCGCTCAGATTTCGGATTGTTAAAGAACTCTTCCGGCTCGTTCTGTTCCACGATCTGGCCTTGGTCCATAAAGATAACGCGGTTGGCTACCTGACGGGCAAAGCCCATCTCGTGCGTGACACAGATCATCGTCATGCCTTCTTCGGCCAGTTCGATCATCGTATCCAGAACTTCCTTGATCATCTCAGGGTCCAGCGCGGATGTCGGTTCGTCAAACAACATGATACGTGGCTTCATGCACAGCGATCGGGCAATCGCCACACGCTGCTGCTGACCACCCGATAGCTGACCGGGATATTTATCCGCCTGCTCCGGAATTTTCACTTTCTCAAGGAAATGCATCGCCGTTTCTTCGGCTTCGCGCTTTGGCACTTTACGCACCCAAATCGGGGCCAGCGTACAGTTTTCCAAAATCGTCAAATGCGGAAACAGGTTAAAATGCTGAAAGCACATACCAACCTCTGACCGGATCTTATCGATGTTCTTTAGATCGGACGTCAACTCAGTCCCGTCCACAACGATCTGACCTTGCTGATGTTCTTCCAAACGATTGATACAGCGGATCAGCGTGGACTTACCCGACCCCGACGGGCCACAGACAACGATCCGCTCCCCCCGGTTCACCGTCAGATTGATGTCACGCAGAACATGAAACGTCCCATACCATTTGTTCATATCCGCAATCTGGATCGCAACCTCATCGCTTACCTGCAATTTGGATCGATCAATTTCGCGGTCAGTGGCAGTAACAGACATAATTGATGCCCTCCTTAACGATGTTCACGCTGGAGCTTTTTCTCCAGGTAGAGTGAGTAGCGGCCCATGCTGTAGCAGGCGATGAAGAATAGCACACCGATAAAGGCGAACAATTCCCAATAAATCCCGTTCCAATCGGTTGTTGAACGGATCGCCTGCGAGATACCAAGCGGGTCAAACAGACCGATGAAAAGAACAAGCGTGGTGTCTTTGAACAGCCCAATAAAGGTGTTCACGATACCGGGGATAGAGATTTTCAGCGCTTGCGGCAGAACAATCAGACGCATGGACTGCCAGTAAGACAGACCCAAACTATCCGCGCCTTCGTATTGGCCTTTAGGCAATGCGGCCAAACCACCGCGAATAACTTCCGCGATATAGGCGCTGGAAAACAGCGTTACCATGATGATCACACGCAAGGTCAAATCAAAGTTCGTGCCCGGCGGCAGGAAATAGTTCAGCAGCAATTGCGCCGTAAACAACCAAACGATCAGGGGAACACCGCGAATAACCTCGATAAAGATCACAGCGGAATACTTGATCAACGGCAAATCTGACTGACGTGCCAAAGCCAGGGCAATTCCCAGCGGCAGCGACAGCACAATCGCCGCCAAACCAATGACAACCGACAACATAAAGCCACCAAAGCTGCGGCTTGCGACAAATTCAATACCTATCGGAATGATGCTCCCCAACCAACTGGCAAGCGGGCCAGCCACGAAAAGCCAGAACAATATCGGCAAAACGATTGCAGCAATCGTACCGCTCAACTGCCCAAACGTACCACTAACCAAGGTCATCCCAAAATAGCCGATAACAAAGCCAAGCGCGATGATCAGCGGCAACCAGATAGAACCACCCCAAAGCAGCCAGAAACAAACGAACGGCACAGCCAAGGTCACAATATAAAGACGCTTGTTCAAATCCGGGAACAGCACGGGCGCAAGTCCGATCAGGAACAGCACCAGCGCAAGAACCGGTCGCCAGTAAAGCTCACTAGGGTAATACCCAAACACCAACTGGTGCCACCGATCGTTGAGAACGGAAAAGCAAGCACCATCGTGCGATCCAAGGCCCCGTTCAGCCAACACCTCACGACATTCCGTGAGAGAGCCTGTGCCCCAAACCGAATTGATCAACCAAGGCAGGATAGCGGCCAGAACGGAATAAACCACAAAGATCGAAAGCACCGTCAGGATGATATTCATCCAGCTGGAAAACAGGTTTTCTCGCACCCATTTGATCGGGCCAACCTCGGTGGAAGGTGGTGCCTTTTCGCCCAGCATTTCGGTGCGAACGTAGGATGCGGTATGTGAAGTTGTATCTGTCATTTTACCGCTCCTGCAACTTGGTAGATTCGTTGTAGACGTTCATCACAAAGGAAATCAGCAGCGACAGGGTCAGATAGAACAGCCCAAGCAACAACATACCCTCCAACTCGCGCCCGGTCTGGTTGATGGTGATACCACCCAGCGTCGCGCGCACATCCATATACCCTACCGCAATTGCAAGCGATGAGTTTTTGGTCAGGTTCAGAAACTGCGAAATCAGCGGCGGAATAATCACTCGCATCGCTTGCGGCAGAACCACAAGGCTCATGGTGCGATTGGGCTGGAGGCCAAGCGCAGAGGCCGCCTCGGTCTGGCCCTTACTAATGGCCATAATCCCCGCACGCACGATTTCTGCGATGAATGCCCCGGTATAAAGGGACAGCGCGATCCAAAGAGCGATCAAGGAATTGCGCAAATGCACTCCTTCGGTAAAGTTAAAGCCCTTCAGGAACGGTTGAACAATCACAGCGCCCAGCGCAAACATCGTTATCAAAACAGGGCCAAACAACACAACAAGTTGTAGCCCCCATGTTGTCGGTCGAATACCCGTCGACTCCTGTATTCGGTTAGATCTGCTGCGGATCGCCCGCACCCCAAAAATGCTGAGCACAAGAACGCCTAGAATGATGAACCAATCTATTCCCGATGACACAGGCGCGCTAAACGCCTCTAGCGCTTCGGTATCGCCAGCGGCCACAAGCTCTGCACGTTCACTACGCCACGCTTGCCCACCTTCCCCAATGGAATTCTGAAACCCAAAGCGCGGGATCCAAATCCCGCGGTTGGTAATCGCGACACTA
>CAKZVL010000099.1 GCA_937922155.1 uncultured Paracoccaceae bacterium
GGACCCAGAAATGCAACGGAAGGAATAGTGCCAGTGCAAGACCGGACAACCGATGCAAAATATACGCCAGCCAGAGCGGATGCGCACGAGATGTGATGTCTTTTGCGACGTTCATGCGAATGTCACGGCCCAAACGGCGCGCGCTCCCAATGCAAAAAGGCAGATGCCGCTGACCCACATGAACACGTCCAGGGCGGCCCCCTTTAGACCAGCCCATTCATATACAATCGCGCGCAGGCCAATCGCCCCGTGGATTGCCACAGCGACCACGAAAATGCCGTAAAACAGGAACCACAAAACCGATCCTTGCGTTCGGCCAAGGATTTGTGCGGCACTCAATCCGCCTTGGATAGCGTAAATCATAACCGCCAGATGCCCCAGTACCAAAGGGGCCATAAGCAATGCGGTTATTCGTTGCAGCATGTAAAGACGTAGGTTCAGCATCAGCGCCCCCACTTGAAAAATGACTTAGCCGTTTCACGTTTTAGGCCGGCAATCGCAGACATCGGATCAAGATTATTGGGGCAGTAGGCCGTGCAAGATCCAATCGAATGGCAGTTGTGACAGCCACCCTTGGTTGAGACTGCTTCCATTATTTTTGCGCGACCTTCGTCCTTTGCATCATTCAGCAATGTCCATGCCCGAAGCAAGGCGGCGGGGCCGAGGTAGTCTGGATTAGCGGCCACGGTGTCACAAGCGGCATAACAGACTGAACAATTGATACATTCGATTCCTAAATTCGCCTCCACCCGCGATGGTGTATTCACATCAATTTCGGCGATTGGATCATTTCGTGTTGCGGCACCATGATGCACGCCTTCAGCTGCGACCCATTTGTCAAAGAACGGGTCCATATCGACGGCAAGGTCTTTGATGACCGGTAAATTTCGCAGCGGGCCAATCATGACTTCGTTGCCGTCGAGAACTTTGGAAATGTGCGTGCGACACGTCCAGCGTGGCACACCATTGACCATCATGGCGCAACTGCCGCACATGCCGACACGGCAGGCAAATCGATAGCTTAATGTCGGATCAGAGTTTTGCTGCACCCAAGACACGACATCTAAAACAGTTTGGTTATCGTATGCCGGCACGTCAAAGACGGTTTGAGCGCCTTGATCGTTTGGACCGCGATCAATTGTAACCTTGAGGGTCGCTTTCGTCATAACCAAGAATGTCTTTCAGATATTGCAGGTGCTAAGATCATTGTAGGCGATAGCTAAGCTTAACAAACGCGAAAAATTCTTTCAGTTTCTGTTAGCTTTGTTTGCACGAAGCAGAGCAGGAGAAAGGGCAATATGTCAAAGGCAGATCAATCGGACCTTAGTCGTGCGCTTGCCGCGCGTTTCAATGATGCGCCGTCGGCTTTTGAAGGCGGTTCGCAATCAGACCTTTTGCTGTCCATGGCAACGCGTGGATCATGCCGTGCGTTCAAAGACAAAACAATGCCACCTGATTGGATCAAAACCATCTGCGCGCTTGCCCTATCCGCACCCACAAAAAGCGATTTGCAACAATGCGACATCATCATGCTGAAGTCCGCTGAAACCCGCAGACGCCTAGCTGCACTTGTACCGGGTCAGACATGGGTGGCGGATGCACCGATGATTGCCATCATATGCGGTAACAATCGGCGTCAAAGGTTACTTCATGAATGGCGCGGTGTGCCGTTCGCCAATGACCATCTTGATGCGCTTTTCAATTCCGTAGGGGATGCGGCTATCACGCTGGGTGCCTTCGTGACGGCCGCTGAAGCACTTGGCCTTGGCTGTTGTCCAATCAGCGCTGTGCGCAATGAAGCCGCAGCCGTCTCTGAATTACTTGATCTGCCAGATCATGTTTTTCCATTTGCGGGCCTTGCTTTTGGCTTTCCGGCGGCCGCACCAAAGATATCTCAGCGGCTTCCGCTAGAGGTCACATGCCATGTCGATCGTTATCACGAGGCCAATTTGAGCGGGGCGATTACGCAATATGACGCCGCACGGGCAAAGTCGCAGCCTTATGAGAAACAAAGATACCCCGAGGATTTCGCAGATAGCCAAGCGTATTCATGGTCCGAAGATAAAGTTCGGCAATACAGTAAAGCTGAACGTGCTTACTTTGGCAGGTACATTCGGGCACGCGGGTTCAAGTTGGATTGACTTGGCTGATATTGGATTGACTTGGCTGATAGCACATTCAAAGAAATTCAACCTTGCGCCATGGCACCTTCCGCAGATTCCTGTTCGGTAGTCTCTATTGAGAGAAATCGGTTATCACGGCCGTTCCGGGCGGTGTTGGCCCCTGCATTGCACGCAATTCAGCGCTCGCATCTGAAAGTGACACTTCACGGTCAAGCATTGGGCTAAGGTCCACGTCGCCTCTTTCGATCATGCCTAGAAGTGATGGATATTTCCACGATGGCATTCCTCGAGTTCCATAAAAGGCCAATTGCTTGGAATAGATCGCGCGCATATTGATGTTCATCATACCATCCCCAGTTGGCATACCAACGTGAACATGGCGGCCAAGTGTGGCAAGGCATTCGACAGATGCATTTGTCGTAGCTTCAATGCCAAGAGCTTCGATTGAGACTTGTGCACCGCCGTCTGTTATTTCGCGAATGGCATCAGCGACATTTCCTTGTCCAGCATTCACGGCAGCATCAGCGCCTAGTTGTTTTGCATGGGTTAGCTTTTCCTCAACGACATCGACAACCACAACTCTTGCGCCCAACATTTTTGCCAAAAGCAATACGGAAAGCCCGATTCCACCTGTGCCATGGACGGCGACCCATTCACCGGCCCGGACACCGGCGCGATCCGTCAACGCGTGCCAAGCCGTCGTCACGCGGCAACCCAAGCCCGCGGCCAAGGCCGGTGACATGGTTTCAGGCAAATGGACGAGATTATGATCGAAAGGGACTGCCACAAATTCTGCATAGGCACCGGGCGCACCAAAACCTGGAACAATGGCGCTTTCGCAGGTATTGGACGCACCGGTTTGACAGGCCGGGCAATTGCCACAGCCCAAAATGAACGGCGCAATCAGTCGATCACCGATCTTGTGAGACGACTGAGCGCCCGCTTCGACGACCGTGCCGCAGTACTCGTGGCCGAGTATTGATCCGTTTGATACCTTTGGGTGTCCGCCAACCCAGCCGTGAAAATCAGATCGACACACACCGCAGGCTGCAACCTTTAGCACGACGCCACTGTCGGGGCAGGTTGGATCATCAACCGTTTCGATTGAAAGGTCTTCATTGAATTCTCTGACAACGGCAGCGCGCATGTCTCATTCCTTTTGGGCTATGGTGCTTTCTTGAACTTCATCAAACCACAGACGACGATGATCCGTCCATGAACGAATTGCGCGTCCAGCTGGCAACTTAGTAGCCGTGTGTGCGGTTCACTTGGTGCAAAAATGGTTTGCCGTTTTCACCGCGTAGGATTTGTTCGGCGATCACTTGTGCGGCTGTTTCTGGCCGTGTTGTGCTGGCGATGTGAGGTGTCACTGTGATGTGAGGATGGGTCCAAAAGGGGTGGTCCGAAGGCAAGGGCTCTTGGCGGAAGACATCCAAGGTTGCATGGGCGATATGTCCGCTATCCAGCGCGGCGATAAGGGCGGCATCATCAATCAGTGGACCGCGGCCTGGGTTGATGATGAATGCACCTTGGGCCAGTAGGGCGAGTGTTTCTGGGTTTAGGATGTTTGCGGTCGCGGGCGTATCAGGCAGGAGGAGGATCACACCAGCGGCCCCGGTGAGCGCAGCGCGCAAACCGTCGTCGCCCGACCGGCAAGTTAGCCCATCGATAGATTTTTGCGTTCGGCTCCACCCAGTGACGGGAAATCCTAGGGTCGCCAATGCTTCGCCGCAGGCGGCGCCCAACGCGCCGATGCCGAGAATTGTAATCGGGCGATCTGCGGCTATAGGCGGGAACACGTCATCCCGCCAAATGCCGTCTTGCCCGTCGATGTGCATGTCCATGCCAAGGTGATGGCGCAGCGTGTGCCCGACCACCCATTCGACCATACCGTTTGTCAAACTCTCGTCGACCATGCGCAAGAGAGGTTGGGTCAGGGTCGAATTGTCCACGACCGTTTCAACACCTGCCCAAAGGCTCATTATCGCTTTGGTGTTCTTGTAAGGAGTGAAGTCTTTGACGGGCCCGTTGGGTGCAAAGACGATGTATTCAACGTCTTCTGGGTCGTGGTCCCGGCTGAGGAACACCTCAAGCCCGACATCTGAACAGGCCGCAATCAGTGGATCGCAATAGCGTGGCCAGCTTTCGGGTTTGGCAGAGAAAAGGACATTTATCATCGCGGTTTATGCACATGCGCTGATTGGACGAGACCAAAAGCCCCCATAAGAACCAACATCGCAGAACCGCCATAGCTGACCAGCGGTAACGGCACGCCCACGACCGGGGCAAGCCCGGTGACCATCGCCATGTTCAGAGCAAAGAACAAAAAGAACGTTGTGGCGACGCCCAGTGTGAGCAGTGACGCAAATCGATCCCGGTTTGTAAGTGCTGAAATGACGCAAAAAAAGATGATGAGCATATAGATAGTTAGCAGTCCAATGGCGCCGATAAAGCCAAACTCTTCGGCCAAGGTCGTAAAGATAAAATCGGTATGTTTTTCAGGCAAGAAGTTCAGCCGGCTTTGCGTGCCTTGCATAAATCCGCGCCCAGTCCAGCCGCCGGATCCAAGAGCGATTTTCGCTTGGGTGATGTGATAGCCTGCGCCGAGTGGGTCATTGGCGGGGTCCAAGAAAGTATCAATGCGTCGGTACTGATAGTCTTGCAAAATCTGCCAAGACGCACCGCGCGATTTGAAGACTGCAAAAACCGTTGAAACCCCTGCGACGACAACAGTTGCGAAATAGGCCCAATGCACCCCAGCAAAAAACATCATCGCACCGCCTCCCGCGACGAGCAAAAGCGAGGTCCCCAAGTCGGGTTGTGAGAGCACCATATAGGTCGGCAATAAAATGAGCAGCACAGGAAATAGCACCCAAAGTGGATGCGACGTTCGATCGCGCGGCAACCAATCGTAATAGGCCGCCAAAAGCATGACCAATGTGATTTTCATTAGCTCTGACGGTTGCAGGTCCATCACGCCCAGATCAAGCCAGCGCTGAGAACCGTTACGTTCGACGCCGACAAATTCCACCGCTAACAACAGAGCGAGCGAGAACAAATAGGCAAGCACAGCCATGTTGCGCCAAAACCAGATTGGCACCATGGCCACAACGATAAGCAAACCAAGCCCAAACCCGAAGCGTTCCATCTGGGGTTCCATCCAAGGCGAGGTTGAACCGCCCGCCACTGAATAGAGCATAATGAACCCGACACCTGCCACAGCTGTCAGCAGTAGGATCAAAGGCCAATTGAGGAAGAAGAGCTTGCGCGGTCCGGTTGGGAGGTACTTGGTATTATATTCAAGGTAGCTCATGCGCGGTCCTGTACAGTGGCGCCGGGCGTGATCATCGCGTTTATCCGGTCTTGCTGTTCTTGGATGCGGCCACGAACAGCAGATGGATATGCATCAAGCGGGGGAGTGCCGTCGTAAAGTGCTTGGAGTGTGATGTCGCGTGCAATGGGGGCTGCGGTTGTGGAACCGCCGCCGCCATGTTCGACGATAACAGCAACTGCAAAACGTGGGTTATCAAGCGGCGCATAGTTCACAAACAATGCGTGGTCCCGGCGTTCCCATGGCAAATCTTCGTTTCGCGTTACGCCTGCAGCGCGTTCTTCTGCAGTGATACGGCGCACCTGACTTGTGCCCGTTTTGCCAGCCATCTTTACCTCTGATGCCAGAATGCGCGCGCTATAGGCGGTGCCGCGTTGATGGTTTGTCACATCGACCATGGATTGGCGCACGCGGCGTAGGTTGTTTTCATTAATCCCTAGGCTGGGGCCCAACCCGCTGGGCTGTTCAATGCCGTCAATGGACTTGATAAGGCGCGGCGTGATTTCGCGGCCTGTCGCGATCCTTGCGGTCATGACAGCGAGCTGAAGTGGAGAGCTGAGAACGTAACCTTGTCCGATTGATGCGTTGACCGTGTCTCCGACCCGCCAGTCCTCGCCGCGCGTTGTGGCTTTCCATTCTTTGTCGGGGGCTAGCCCTTTGGCGACGGCGGACAAAGGCAAATCGTGGCGGAGGCCAAGTCCCAGCTTGCGTGCCATGATGGCCATTTTATCAATGCCGACACGTTGGCTGATATCATAATAGTAGCAATCGCAGGATTGCTTGAGGCTTTCGTGCAGGTTGATATTGCCGTGGCCGACCCGTTTCCAGCAGTGGAACCGAGTGCCAAAGACATCTGTATGTCCGGGGCAATATACGGTTTCCTCAGCATCGATCACGCCGTCTTCTAGGGCGGCAAGCGCTGTAACCATTTTGAACGTTGAACCGGGCGGATAGATCCCTTGCACAGCCTTGGCGGCCAGCGGTCGGTATTTGTTTTCGTTCAGGTCGGTCCAATCTTTCACTGAGATACCGCGCACAAACATGTTGGCATCAAATGTCGGCGCAGAGCAGACCGCCCGCAAATCACCATTCTCAAGGTCGATGACCACGGCCCCGGCGCTTTGTCCATCAAGTCTGGCTTGTACGTAGGACTGCAATCGCGCGTCGATTGTCAATTGCAGGTCTTGGCCTTTGGTGCCTTCTTGGCGGTCCAGTTCGCGCATGACGCGCCCAAGGGCGTTTACTTCAATCCGTTTCGTGCCAGCACTTCCGCGCAGCATCCGTTCCTGTTTAGCCTCGACCCCGGTTTTGCCAACTTGAAATTTGGGGATTTGCAAAAGCGGATCAGTGTCATCCGATAGATATCCTTGGCTAAGGTCGTAGTCGCTGACAGGGCCGACATAGCCAACAACGTGGGCAAGGTCAGCGCCCCAAGGATAGACCCGGGAAAGGCCAACTTCGGCGGTAATGCCGGGCAGGGCGGGTGTGTTGATATTAATTTTTGCGACGTCTTCCCAGGGCAGACGATCAGCGATTGTAATTGGCACGAAGGGCGAGCGTTTGTCGAGCTCTTCAAGGGTGCGTTCGATATTGCTAGGATCAATTTCGATCAGATCGGTCAAACGTTTTAGCGTTTCTGCGACATCGCCTGCGTCTTCGCGCACAATAATCACCCGATAGTTCTGTTCATTTTCTGCGATCGGTCTGCCATTGAGATCAAAAATCAAACCACGTGCTGGTGGCAAAAGGCGGATATTGATCCTGTTTTCTTCAGCCAAAAGCCGGAACTGGGCCGCTTGTTCGATTTGCATCGATTGCATCCGCAAGCCTAACGCCCCTGCAATGCCAAGCTGCGCGCCACCAATAACAAGCGCACGGCGCGTCATTCTGGCCTGCAATACACCATCGTCTTTTATCGGGCGTCTCATAACCGATGTCCAAACCTGTCAACTGCACCTGGTGCGGGTCTGGTTACACCAAAAACCAAGCGGGCGAAAATGATCACGAGGGGATAAACCAGAATTGTTCCAATCATTTGAACAAGCGTCAGACCAAGGGGGGCTTGCGGTGTCATTGCAATGGCGAGAATAGCGCGATTTGCTATTGTCAGCAAAAGTATAACCCCGGCAACCACCGCCCATTCGAGCGTGAAAGGGATATTTCTGATGCCCTGAGTGCGTGACCGCACAAGTTCTGTCGCAATCAAGACAAGTGCTGCACGAAGACCGGGCGGTTGTAAAAATATGAAATCCACCAACAGAAATAATGCGGCAATGAGCAAAACAGGTGCGTAATCGGGACGACGAACAACCCACGCGAGCGTTGCAGCTAAAAGGAGGTCAGGGAAGGGCCAGCGATCAGGCCGCCCATCAATGGGGAGTAGCTGCACAAAAATGATGACCAATGCGAGCCCGGCGAATGCCAAGCGGCCTAACCACCTTTGACTGGAGCGCACCTCAGCCATCTGGTGCCTCTACCACTGTTATGTCGTCAATGTCTTGGTCGACTGCATCATCTGCTGTTTCGGTAATCAGCAGACTGCCGGGATCAAGAATGTCTTCGTGTGGTTGGGTGCGCAGAACACGCAAGAATTCAAGCCGACCATAGTCAGCAGACAAGCGGACGCGCAATCGCCCGTCATTGCCAAGGGCGACTTGACCGACAAGCAGATCGGATGGAAATACACCACCATCGCCGGAGGTTTCAACTCGGTCGCCGGGGCGCACTTGATCGGCATCTTCGATAAAGTCCAATGGCGGGTTCAGCGTATTGTCACCGGCAAGGATCGCCTTTTGCCCAGAGGGTTGAATTGTCACTGGAATACGGCTGGAGGTATCGGTCAATAGGATAACACGCGATGTGTTCTGACCCACACCGCTGACGCGTCCAACAAGGCCGATCCCATCCATGGTTGCCCAGCCATCCACGATTCCGTCACGGCCACCGACGTTAATCAATACTGATTGGCGAAAGGGTGAGCCGCTGTCGGTAATCACAACCCCGGTCACATAGGTCAGTTCAGGATCGAGGCGCACGTTATTCAGATCAAGAAGCCGGGCATTTTCCTGTTCCAATTGTAGGGCCGCTTCTTTCCACGCCTTCATCTGCTGCAACTCGCGGCGCAAATCATCGTTTTGCTGGGCCAATTGATTGTAACTGCGAAAGTCACTGATAAGGTTTGCCGTTCCTGTTACGGGAGCCATCGCCCAATCAAAGGAGGGAACCACTTTATCAATGACAGCTATGCGGAACCGTTCGACCCTTGGGCTGTCGATGCGCCAGACCAAGAAGGTGCCAAGCAACAGAAACACCAAGACCCCGACCAGCAATCTGCGGATCGGGCCAACGTAGTCCTGTGAATGTGCGTCTTTTGCCAAGGGCGCCCCCTTTGAGGCTTAACTTTCGTAGTCGATTACGTGGCGCAACTGCTTTTCGTATTCTAGCGCTTTGCCGGTGCCAAGCGCCACACAATTCAACGATTCATCTGCGACCGAAATCGCAAGGCCAGTTTGTTCGCGCAAGGCTAAATCGAGTTGTCCCAGCAATGCACCACCGCCGGTAAGCATAACGCCCCGGTCAACGATATCCGCCGCCAGATCTGGTGGCGTGGCCTCTAGCGCTGTCATCACTGCTTCGCAAATCTGTTGCACGGGTTCTGCCAATGCCTCGGCAACTTGTGCTTGGCTAATTTCTGTTTCTTTGGGAACGCCGTTTAACAGATCGCGCCCGCGAATATGCATGGAGCTGCCGCGCCCGTCGTCGGGCATGCGGGCGGTTCCGATGGATGTTTTGATCCGTTCTGCCGTGCTGTCGCCAATGTAAAGATTATGCTGGCGGCGCAGGTAGTTCACGATCGCTTCGTCCATGCGGTCACCGCCGACGCGCACGGAGCGGGCGTAAACGATATCGCCCAAGGAGAGCACCGCAACCTCGGTCGTGCCACCGCCGATATCGACAACCATGTTTCCGGTCGGATCTGTGATGGGCATGCCCGCCCCGATGGCTGCCGCAATCGGTTCTGCAATCAGGCCTGCGCGACGCGCACCGGCGGAAAGAACGGACTGACGGATGGCGCGTTTTTCAACAGGTGTGGCACCGTAAGGAACACAAACAATAATCTTGGGTTTCGAAAAAGTGGAACGTTTGGCGACTTTGCGGATAAAATGTTTAATCATCTCTTCGGCGGTATCAAAATCGGCGATAACACCGTCACGCATCGGGCGGATCGCTTCGATGCTGCCGGGGGTGCGGCCCAACATCAATTTGGCGTCCTCACCAACGGCGAGCACTTTTTTCACGCCATCCTTGACATGGTAGGCCACGACCGACGGCTCTGACAGGACGATCCCCTTGCCGCGCACGTAAACCAGCGTGTTGGCAGTCCCCAGATCGATCGCCATATCAGATGAAAATAAGCTGCCAAAAATAGCCATGCGCGGAACTTTCCGAATGTGTGGTGCCCGAATTACACGACTCCCCCACGAACCGCGTTTCGTTGTTTATAAAGGGGGGCAGTGATGGTTGAAAGGGCTGTTTTGGGGACAATCGGCAACAAATCCGCCTTTGTATTTATCCAACTTTCGGGGGGCACTTACGCATTTTGCGCCCACCCGAATTACCATTTTCGAACATTGCTTGCTATTCGCCGGCGTCTTTATAGCTGACCGACTTTTCATCATAGCCAACATCGGTCTGTTCGCGTCGTACCAGAAGCCGATTGAGCGCGTTGATATAGGCCTTTGCAGAGGCAACCACGGTGTCTGTATCTGCGGATTGTCCAGTTGCGATCCGCCCGTCTTCTTCGAGCCTTACGGTCACGGTCGCTTGTGCATCTGTGCCTTCAGTGACCGCGTTCACTTGATACAGTTGTAAGCGAGCGTCGGCGTCAAACGCCTGTTTGATGGCGGCAAACGTGGCGTCGACCGGGCCGTCACCTGTGGCGTGAACGCTGATAGGTGCACCATCAATGTCGAGCGTCATATCGGCGGTCTGTGGGCCATGCGTCCCACAGACGACCTTAAGCGTGGTCAGCTTAATGCGATCTTCTGCGGCTTCGTTCACGCGCATTAGCGCGATCAGGTCTTCGTCGAAAACCTCCTTTTTGCGGTCTGCAAGGTCTTTGAACCGAACGAACACATCCTTCAGTTCGTTGTCGCCCAGATCAAAACCCAGTTCCGTCAGTTTAGCCCGCAGGGCTGCGCGACCAGAGTGTTTGCCCAAGGGCAAAGAGGTGCCTGAAAGCCCGACATCTTCGGGGCGCATGACCTCAAACGTTTCACGGTTTTTCAACATGCCGTCTTGGTGGATGCCGCTTTCATGGGCAAAGGCATTTTTACCAACGATGGCCTTGTTGAACTGCACCGGAAAGCCCGCAACCGCAGAGACCCGGCGCGAGATATTCATGATCTTGCGGGTGTCGACGCCTGTGGAATAGGGCATGATATCTTGGCGTACTTTGATCGCCATCACGACTTCTTCCAAAGCGGTATTGCCTGCCCGTTCGCCAAGCCCGTTGATCGTACATTCGATTTGACGCGCGCCCCCGGCAACAGCGGCGAGTGAGTTTGCTGTCGCCATGCCAAGGTCATTGTGACAATGGGTCGAAAACGTCACGGTATTAGCGTTTTCAACCTCTGCGATCAACCGCTTGATCAAATCCGCGCTTTCCACAGGTTCGGTGTATCCAACGGTGTCGGGAATGTTGATTGTTGTCGCGCCTGCCTTGATTGCGATGTCGATAGTCCGCTTGAGAAAATCCCATTCCGTGCGGGTGGCATCCATTGAGGACCATTGCACGTTGTCTGTCAGATTGCGTGCGTGGGTGACGCATTCATGAATGCGGCCGGCCATTTCATCCATCGTGAGGTTTGGGATCGCCCTGTGCAAAGGCGACGTCCCGATAAAGGTGTGTATGCGCGGGGATTTGGCGTGCTTTACCGCCTCCCAGCAGCGGTCGATGTCTTTGAAATTGGCACGCGACAGGCCACAGATCGTGGATGTTTGCGCACGTTTCGCAATTTCACTGACGGCGGCAAAATCCCCCTCTGAGGCGATTGGAAAGCCGGCTTCGATGATGTCGACGCCCATTTCGTCGAGCATTTCTGCGATTTCCAGCTTTTCATCGTGCGTCATTGTCGCACCGGGCGATTGTTCACCATCGCGCAGGGTGGTGTCAAAAATCAGTACTTTGTCGGTCATTTGGTCTGTTCCTTAGCCTTTGGTGTTTTGGCGCGTCGTCCCCTCTGAGCGGTCGCGCCAAATGGCACGCTCAGAGGCGGCTAAGGAGTAGCAGTGCAGCGTCGGGCTGGCGGAGTGTGAACCAATTACTCATAGGCCGCACTATACCCACGATTCGCAGCTTGAAAAGGTGGGATCGCCTCCGGCGGGAGTATTTTTGGCAAGATGATGGTGGATCGTCGCGCTTTGGGTGCTAGGTCGCGGGATATGAAGAAAGCATTGATCATAGGTGTGTCAGGCGGGATGGGCGCGGCGGTTGCGGATTGCTTGGAAGCAAGGGGTGTCGCGGTGACCGGGCTTTCGCGCGCTGGGGATGGTTTGGACGTCACAAAACCACAGAGCGTTGCGCGCATCATGGGGGCGCTGGAGGCGCCGTTTGATTTAATTTTCGTAGCTATCGGTGTTTTGGGCGTGCCGGAGAAATCGCTGAATGCGATTGACGCGGCGGCGATGTCCGAGCTGATGTCAGTGAATGCGATTGGGCCTGCGCTTATCCTGAAAGAAGTGCCGCGTTTATTGGCCAAAAACGGCACATGTGCGGTTCTTTCCGCGCGGGTCGGATCCATTGGCGACAACCAGATTGGGGGCTGGTATTCGTATCGTGCGTCCAAGGCTGCTTTGAACCAAATTGTGCATGGGGCGGCGATCGAGATTGGCCGTTCGCACAAAGAGTCCACGGTCGTGGCCCTTCACCCGGGGACAGTTGCCACGCCTTTCACAGCAAAATATGCAAACCGCCACAAGACGGTGTCTGCAGAAGTAGCTGCGCAAAATATGTTGCGGGTTCTGTCGGAATTGACGCCGGAGCAATCGGGTGGGTTTTTCGCATATGATGGATCGGAGATTGTGTGGTGAAGCTGGTATTGGTGCTGGGCGATCAGCTGTCCGACACTCTTTCGGCGCTGTCTGCGGCGGATCAGGCGCGGGATGTTGTCGTCATGTCGGAGGTTGCCACGGAGGCCGGGTATGTTCCGCACCATCCCAAGAAGATCGCGTTTATTTTTGCAGCGATGCGCAAGTTTGCCGCCCGTTTGAAGGCGGGGGGATGGCGGGTGGCCTATACGCGGCTGGATGATCCTGACACTGCGGGGTCAATGCCCGGGGAACTGTTGCGTCGGGCGGCGGAGTTTTCGGCCAACGAGGTGATTGCAACTGAACCGGGGGAGTGGCGTCTGATTGATGCGCTGGGCGAGGTTCCATTGACCGTAACGCTGTTGGAGGATGACCGTTTCATCGCCAGCCACCGCGAATTTGAGGGCTGGGCCGAGGGGCGAAAATCCTTGCGGATGGAATATTTCTATCGCGAGATGCGGCGTAAGACGGGCCTGTTGATGGATGGGAATCAACCAGAGGGGGGGCAGTGGAATTTTGACCACGACAACCGCAAGCCTGCGCCAGATTCGGTGACTTTTGAAGGGCCCATGCGGTTTGAACCCGATGATGTCGTGCGAGATGTGCTTGCGCTGGTTGAAGAGCGGTTTGGTGACAATTTTGGAGATTTGCATCCGTTTACGCTCGCCACCGATGCAGAGCAGGCACAGGCGCATTTGCAGCATTGGTTGGACGGTGGCGCGCCATCGTTTGGTGATTTTCAGGATGCCATGCTGCATGATCATCGGTTTTTGTTTCATGCCTTTGTTGGGGCCTATATCAACTCGGGCCTTTTGGACCCGGTGGCTGTGTGTTGGGCCGTTGAAGCGGCGTTTCGTGCAGGGCACGTCCCATTGAATGCTGCCGAAGGGTTCATTCGGCAGGTAATTGGCTGGCGTGAATATGTGCGCGGCATCTATTTCCTAGAGGGGCGCGATTATACGGATCGCAATATTCTAGGCCATGAGCGCAAGCTGCCAGACGTGTTTTGGGGTGGCAAGACATGGATGAATTGTATGTCCCATGCCGTCGCGCAGACTAAAGAAGAGGGGTATGCCCACCATATTCAGCGGTTGATGGTGACGGGGAATTTTGCCCTGCTTGCGGGGATTGATCCGGCTGAGGTGCATGAATGGTATTTGGCTGTCTATATTGACGCTTTTGAATGGGTTGAGGCGCCGAATGTTATTGGCATGAGCCAATTTGCAGATGGCGGGATCATCGCCAGCAAACCCTATGTGTCCAGCGGCAATTATATTCACAAGATGTCCGACTATTGCGGGACCTGTTCATATAAGGTGAAGGAAAAGACCGGCCCGGATGCGTGTCCGTTCAATCTGTTGTATTGGGATTTTCTGGTTCGCCATCGCGACAGGTTTTCCAACAATCCGCGCATGGGGCAGATGTATAGAGTTTGGGACAAGATGGATACGCAACGTCAAAGCACCGTTTTGCACGATGCTCAGACATTTCTTACCAAACTTGATTCAGGAGATTTGGTTTAGTTGCTGTCTTGTGCGGGTTCTGCCTCTGCTGGCTCCGCTTCGTTGAGCAATGCGCCATCAGCCCATTCGCCGCTTTCTACCTGTCCAGTTGCATAGCGCATTGTGCCAGGCCCTTGGCGTCTACCGCGCACGAACGTCCCTTCGTAGACGTCGCCATTGGCATAAGTTGCCACACCCGTTCCTGACATTTCGCCTTCTTGCCAAGCACCGGAGTAGGTGAACCCATCGGGAAGTGTGATCGTCCCTTCACCATGGCGTTGTCCATTCAGGAAAGCGCCATCATAGACGGTGCCATCCGCATATATTGCGACACCTTCACCGTTTCGCTGCCCCTCGGCCCAAGCCCCTTCGTAGGTATAGCCGTCGGCGTAAGTCATTTTGCCTATTCCGTGGTTCTTGGCGTCTTTGAATTCACCTTCATAGACCAAGCCATTTGCGTAACGCGCAACGCCTGTGCCGTTGATGACGCCTTCGGTCCAATTGCCTTCATAAGATGAGCCATCGGGATAAGTGATTTTTCCACGTCCATCGGCTAGGTCTGCCAGAAAATGACCCGTATATACGGACCCGTCCGGATAGGTGACTTCGCCTGTGCCTTCGATTTTACCCTCGACCCATGCACCGATGTAGACGTAACCGTCCGTCCCTGTGAAAGTGCCTTGGCCATGACGGCGATCGTTGACGAAGCCGCCGACATAGGTGTCGCCGTTGGCGTAGGTCACGGTTCCTGTTCCCTCACGACGCCCGGCTACCAAGTTGCCTTCGTAGACATCACCATTAGGTTGGGTCAGCGTGCCTTGCCCTTCGATTTGTCCGTTGTACCAGGCGCCGGTGTAAATCAATCCGTCAGGCATCGTCAGCGTTCCGGTGCCGTCACGTTCGCCGTTCTTCAGCGTGCCTTCGTAGATCGCGCCGTCAGGATAAACGATGCGTCCTTCCCCTTCTTTGACGCCATTGATCCATGGGCCAGTGTAGACATATCCAGACGGGCTTTGCATTGTGCCTGTCCCGTGGTGCATGGCATTGCGAAATTCGCCCTCATAGCTGACGCCGTTGGCGTAGTTGGCAATCCCTTGACCGGTGATGTTGCCGTCGTTCCAGTCGCCTTCGTATGTGCCGCCGTCGGCAAACGTGATCTTACCGGTGCCGTCTGGTTTGCCCGCGGCAAACGTGCCCTCATAGATTGATCCGTTGGGAAAACGTGCAGTGCCGAGGCCGCGAATTTCACCTTCGACCCATTCCCCAGTGTATTCGTAACCGTTGGGAAGCCGATACGTACCTTGGCCATGCTGTTTGCCGTTTAGGAACGTGCCTTCATAGACGCCACCATCATCATATTGCTTGACCTCAACGGTCTGTGCGGAGGCCAGCCCAGCGGCCAGCACAAAGGTTGCGATCGTCAGACTGCGAGTCATGGTCAATTCCTAGTTAATGAGCCTCAAGACCGCAGGTTAATGAAAGCTTGCGGCCGTGACAACGGGGCCAATTGGGTTTCCCTTGCCTAGAAGTCTGCTAGATGAGGAACATTACTTTTGTAGGATGCTCTATGGCTGATATGTTCAGATTAACTCTTGCACAATTAAATCCGACTGTCGGTGACCTGAACGGGAATGCCGAGCAGGCGCGCGAGGCTTGGCAAAGCGGCAAGGAGGCGGGGGCGGATATGGTGGCCCTGCCAGAGATGTTTTTGACTGGGTATCAAACGCAAGATTTGGTGCGCAAACCAGCTTTTGTGGCTGATGCGATGCGTCATATTCAAGCCCTTGCACAGGCTTGCGCGGATGGTCCTGTGTTGGCGATTGGCAGTCCCGTGCTGGACGAAGAACGACTTTTTAACGCCTACTTTTATTTGGGTGGTGGGCAAATAAGAACACGGTTTGATAAACATTTTCTGCCTAATTTCAATGTCTTCGACGAAGCTCGACTGTTCAATCGGGGACCAATTAGGGGACCTGCGGCCATTGGCAATGACGGCCCGCGGATGGGATCCCCTATTTGTGAGGACGCGTGGTATCCGGATGTTTGTGAGGCCCTGAGCGAGAGCGGTGCGGAAATTCTGTTGGTGCCCAATGGTTCGCCCTACTTTCGCGACAAATTCCCAATCCGTATGATGAATATGGTCGCTCGTGTGGTCGAAACGGGCAAGCCCTTAATCTATTTGAACATGGTCGGCGGGCAGGATGATCAGATGTTTGATGGTGGGTCGTTTGTGTTGAACCCCAGCGGTAAATTGATGGTCCAGTTGCCTGTGTTTGATACGGCAATCGCGCATGTGGATTTCCGCCGAAGTGAAGACGGTTGGGTAGCTGTGGAGGGCGAAAAAGCTGTGTTTCCTTCCTCCCTTGAGCAAGATTATCGCGCGATGGTCGAATCTTTGCGCGATTACATGGGCAAGACCGGGTTTAAGAAGGTGCTTCTTGGTCTGTCGGGTGGCATTGATTCTGCCATTGTCGCAACGATCGCCGCTGATGCCTTGGGTCCAAAGAACGTGCGATGTGTGATGTTGCCATCGGAATATACTTCACAAGGATCGCTAGATGATGCAGCGGATTTGGCCAACCGGTTGGGATGCTCATATGACAGCGTACCAATAGCCGGGCCACGTGATGCGGTTACGCAAGCTTTGGCACCGTTGTTTGACGGGTTAGATGAGGATCTGACCGAGGAGAACATTCAGTCGCGTCTGCGTGGGTTGCTGTTGATGGCGCAGTCCAACAAGTTTGGTGAGATGCTGTTGACCACAGGCAATAAGTCGGAAGTCGCCGTTGGCTATGCCACGATCTATGGCGATATGTCGGGCGGCTATAATCCGATTAAGGATATGTATAAGACGCGCGTTTTTGAAACCTGCCGTTGGCGCAACGCCAATCACCGGCCATGGATGATGGCGGGTGCGGGCGAAGTGATCCCCCTTTCGATAATCGACAAGCCGCCCTCTGCGGAGTTGCGCCCGGATCAGCGCGATGATGATTCCCTGCCGCCTTATGATGTGCTGGATGGGATTCTTGAGATGTTGGTGGATAACGACGCATCCGTCGCGGATTGTATTGCCGCCGGGTACGCACGCGACACCGTGAAGCGGGTTGAACATCTTTTGTATATTTCTGAGTACAAGCGTTTTCAATCAGCGCCGGGCACACGTTTGTCCAATCGCGCCTTTTGGCTTGACCGTCGTTATCCCATTGTGAACCGTTGGCGCGACGACGGGTGACGCTATTGCCCTGCCGGTCAACGCGCCCCACCCGCCGTCCCATTTGCCTCCGGCGGGAGTATTTTGAGCAAGATGATGAATAAAACGCAATTTACAGATCAGTCGGTCGAGGCGTTTATCGCCGCGATTGAGCACCCGGTGCGCCGTGCTGATGCAGAGGTTTTGAATGCCTTGTTTCAAAACGTGACGGGTTGGAAGCCGCGGATGTTCGGGCCGACGATTATTGGCTATGGTTCCTATGACTATACCTATGAGAGTGGGCATTCTGGGACGTGTCAGGCCACAGGGTTTAGCCCGCGGAAAGCCAATCAGGTTTTGTATATCATGCCCGGGTATCAGGATTTTGGTCATATTTTGGACCGGTTGGGAAAGCACAAGTTGGGCAAGGCCTGTCTTTATATCAACAAGTTAGCTGATGTGGATCTTGATGTGGTGTCCGAGATCATCCGCGCTGGGCTAGATGATCTCGCAACGCGTTGGCCGATTACCTCAACTTAAAGCAATTGATAGCTGTGAGGCACGTATTGGAAGGCGTCGTCTTTGGCGGCCACGTAGCCGAGGCCCGGGAACGGCATGTGGTAGCCAATAAATGGGACCTTATCTGCCGCAAGCATTCCAAAGAGGCTGCGTCGTGTTTGGGCCGCAGCGGTTTTGTCCATGTCAAAGCGCACTTCCCAATCGGGATGAGCCAGTGACCAAACATAATGGTTGGCTGCATCCGCAACGAGCATTAACTGTTGACCACCGCTTTCTAGCATATAGCCCATGTGGCCCGGTGTATGGCCAAATGTCGCCACACTTGTAATTCCGGAGGCCACGGAACCTCCATCCCCGATAAATGTCATCTTTTCGGCCAATGGGCGCACTTTTGCGTCGAATCCATCGTTTTCGGCGCCCGCCCATGTGTCGAATTCGACTTGGCCAGTTGTGTAGGCGGCGTTCGCGAATGTTGGCGCGCCGCTGTCGTCGGTCAAACCGCCGATGTGGTCGCCGTGCATGTGGGTTATGACCACTTGGGTAATGTCGTCGGTGCTGTATCCAGCCGCAGAAAGGGCTGTGCTGATGCCACCGGCGTTGAGGCCAGTATCAAAGAGGACGACCTCGGATCCTGTATTCACCACAGTCGGTGTAAAAAAGAAGCGCGCGGCGTCCGTGCTGAGGAACGCGTCTTCGCTAACGGTAGCGAAGGTTTCATCGTCGACGTTGAGCCCGAATATCCCATGAGGGTTTTCGACCACACGATTACCGGCCAGCAGGGTCGTCACGCGAAAATCACCAAGCGTAAAGTCACTGTGTACCGCCCGGGATGGGATTCTTGCGTGACCATCGGCGCTGGCTTGCAATGGCAAGGTTGCAGCAAACGGTAAGGTGGCCCCGGACAAAAGGGCCTGACGACGTGAGATTTTCATTTGGATGCTCCTGTTGGTTGTGCGTGCAGTTTGGGTGAAGGATGGGGCGGTTCCGTGCGAAGGCAATGCACAAATTTGTGTGTGAGGTTGCGCAGCGAATGATTTGCAAAACTGGACAAGCACGCTTTTGCATGGTCAATGGCCTCTGAACTGGAGAACACCATGACCACAACTCGTTTCGCCCCATCGCCAACTGGTTGGCTACATATCGGCAATCTGCGTGCGGCGCTGTTCAACTATGCGATCGCGCGCAAGGCAGGTGGGACGTTTGTTTTGCGGATTGATGATACGGATCAAGAACGATCCCGCGACGAATTTATCGAGGGGATTCAAGAAGACCTGACGTGGCTGGGGATATCTTGGGACCGGATCGAATATCAATCCAAACGGATGGAACGATATGATCTGGCAAAACAGCGTTTGATCGAGATGGGCCGATTGTATGAGGCGTTTGAAACACCGGTTGAATTGGACCTCAAGCGTAAGAAGCAGCTCAATATGGGCAAGCCGCCGGTTTATGATCGCGCTGCCTTGAAGCTATCGGAGGATGAAAAAGATGCACTGCGGGCGGAACGCGGGTCGCATTGGCGGTTCAAGTTGAACCATGAGCGGATTGAATTTGCGGATGGTATCATCGGCGATATTTCCATTGATGCCGCCTCGGTTTCTGATCCGGTTCTGTATAAGAACGATGGGCAGATTTTGTACACACTGGCGTCTGTTGTTGATGATGTGGAAATGCAGATCACGGATGTTGTGCGCGGTTCTGACCATGTCACAAATACGGCGATCCAGATTCAGGTTATTCAAGCGCTGGATGGTGCTGTGCCGAACTTTGCCCATCATTCGCTGTTGACGGGCCCGCAAGGGGAAGCGCTGTCAAAGCGGCTTGGCACTTTGTCGCTGCGGGATTTGCGCAAGGATGGTGTTGCGCCGCAAGCGGTTTTATCGCTGATGGCGCGTTTGGGATCCTCTGATCCGATTGAACTGCGCGAAAGCGTGGCAGAGGTTGTGGATGGATTTGATCTTTCCAAGTTTGGGTCGGCTCCGACCAAGTTTGATGTTGAGGATCTTTGGCCGCTCACTGCGCGCTATCTGGCGGGTTTGCCGGTTGTAGAAGTTGCCGAGACCCTGACCCGTGTGGGTGTCCCGTCAGAGCTGCATGAACCGTTCTGGGATGTGGTGAAGGAAAATATCACAAAGCTGGACGATATTGATGACTGGTGGGCGTTGCTGCGGCATGGTGCGACGCCGATGGTTGATGAGGAAGACCGCGCGTTTGTAGCGCAGGCTTTTGAGCTTTTGCCGCCATTGCCGTTTGACGCAGACACATGGTCATCTTGGACGTCTGCGGTCAAAGAGACGACAGGTCGTAAGGGCAAGGGGCTGTTTATGCCATTGCGCAAAGCGGTGACGGGACGCGCCCGTGGCCCTGAGATGGCGGATTTGATGCCGCTTTTGCAGAAAAGACCTGAAATGTAGAAAGCTGTTTGCGCGTTTGATTCACGCAGGCAGTTTTGCGCGATGCGCATCGACCAAGGCCATTTCGGTTTTGGTCAGTGTTTGAAAACGCGGGTACTGCGGATCGTGGCGGTCATCTTTGATATGCGTCCATCCGTCTGTGCTTGCAAAGAAATCACAAACGCCGTCTTCACCGAATTGCTGCAGGAAACCTTGGACAACCACATCAAGGTAGCTGAGCAAGATCGGCTGCCCGGCCGAAGCAGGTGCAATTTTTGCGGGGTCCGCCTGATAGATCGCTGTTTGCCCCCCCAAGGCTGCCGATACGTCGTGACGGGTATAGGCGTTTTCGCGTTCATCCAATGCTGTCCAGTCACCACCGGGCACATCGGCGACGATACCGTCAATCGCGCCTGTCGCAGGATGGACTGATAGGAACGCGACGGGGTAAATGTTGGATTGTTGCCAGACGCGTTGCCAGCCCGAAAGGTGTGCTTTGCGTGGGTTTAGGTAATTGTGCGTCGCCAAATTGACGAGGCTACCGTAGCCAAAAAAGGATGGATCGCTCATTCTCTGGCCCGAAGTACTTGCGCGGGGCTGGCGGACAGCGGGCGCGCAGCAAAGGCCAGGCCTGCAAGCATGGATACGATGATACCGGCGCCGACGATCAGCAGCGCGTTGCCCCAGATAATTGTGTAATCACTTTCCATGATAAAGGTCTGTACAGCCCATCCGCCGGTTATGCCAGCGGCCAAAGCGACGGCACCCGCTGCAAGCCCAAGAATGGCAGAACGCAGGGCAAAGCTTTGCACAATGCGGATCCGTTCCGCGCCAAGGGTTTTGAGGACTGCGGCCTCAAACGTGCGGGCGCGTTCACCTGCTGCGGCTGCACCGATCAAGACGAGGAAACCGGTGAGCAGGGTTGCCAAGGCACCATATCGGGTTGCGGCGGCGATCCCTTCGACGAGGTCCGAAACTTGCGCCACGGCGTCGCGGATACGGATTGCCGTGATGTTGGGATAAGCGGTGGCAAGATCGCGCA
>CAKZVL010000100.1 GCA_937922155.1 uncultured Paracoccaceae bacterium
GGTTACTGGGATGGTGAGCTGTATTCCGTAGGTTTCTGGGACGCCGCCGTCGCACTGATGTCGCGCCAGTCCACACTGGACGCGTTGGGCCTGCGGACACCAACCGTTGACAATCCATGGACCGGTGAAGAGTTCATGGCCGCTCTGGACGCTGCAAAGGCATCCGGCGACTATGAGTACGCATTTGATCTTGGCATGCCATGGACAGGTGAATGGTATCCATATGCCTTTAGCCCATTCCTGCAGTCTTTCGGTGGCGACATCGTTGATCGCTCCACCTATACAACCGCCGAAGGCGCGTTGAACGGCCCAGAAGCCCTCGCATTCGGTGAATGGTGGCAGTCGCTGTTCGCGGACGGTTACGCGCCGGGCACATCGCAGGATCCAGCAGACCGCGATACCGGTTTCATCGACGGCAAATACGCTTTCTCTTGGAACGGTAACTGGGCAGCCCTTGGCGCACTGGAAGCACACGACGACGTCGTGTTCCTGCCAGCGCCTGACTTCGGCAATGGCCCAAAAATCGGTGCCGCGTCTTGGCAGTTTGGTGTCTCTGAGACGTCTGAAAACCCAGATGGCGCATCTGCGTTCATCCAGTTTGCGTTGCAGGACAAGTACCTTGCCAACTTCTCAAATGTGACTGGCCTGATCCCTGCGACAGCTTCTGCTGCAGCAATGACAGACAACTACGCGAGCGGCGGCGCGTTGGAAGTGTTCTTTGGTCTGTCCGAAGGTCAGGCGATGGTACGTCCTGTCACACCTGGCTACGTCGTGTCCGCGAAAGTGTTTGAAAAAGCACTGGCAGACATCGCCAACGGTGCAGACGTTGCTGACACGCTAGATGCGGCTGTTGACGAGATCAACGCTGACATCGAGCGCAACGGCGGCTACGGCCACTAAACGATTTCGCAGGGCGGCCCACCCGGTCGCCCTGCAAACCCAATCTGGAAAGCAGTTAAAAATGGCATCCAAACTGACAACATCTAACCGCGCTGGCTGGGGCTTTGCCATTCCAGGATTCGGGTTGATCATGTTGTTTATTGTGATCCCCTTTTTCTTTGCCTTCTATCTGTCACTGACCAACCAGCGGCTAATTTCCCCGAACCCGACCGAGTTCGTGGGGTTGAGCAACTATGACCGCCTGCTGAGCATCTCGGTCCTTACGCTCGAACCTGAACGCGATGATGCAGGTGCCGTAATCCGCGAAGACGACGGTGCAATCGCATATCCCCGCGTGCGGACCCTGACGCGCAACAACCCCGACTATCCGCAGTACCAAGGCATGCGCGAATGGTTCCGCTGGCATTGGGGCGAAAATGCGAAGGTTGTCGTCGCCAAAGATGTCGTGTTCTGGAAATCGCTGCGCAACACGCTGATGTTTGTGATCGTTGTCGCCCCGGTTCAGGCGGGCATCGCGCTGGGGCTTGCGCTGTTGGTCAATCAAAAGCTGCGCGGCATCAATGTCTACCGGGCGATTTACTTCATGCCCGTGGTGGTTTCGATCGTCGTCGTCTCGCTGCTGTTCCGCTTCATCTATGACGGCAACGACGGCCTGCTCAACAACGTCCTAAGCTTCCTGACCTTCGGCCTGTTCGAAGGACGCGACTGGCTGGGTGATCCAAACACCGCCCTTGGATCAATCAAGGCGATGTCGATCTGGCAAGGCGTCGGGTTTCATATGGTGATCTGGTTGTCGGGGCTACAGACCATCTCGCCCACGCTCTACGAGGCGTCCTCCATCGAGGGGGCAAGCAAATGGCAGACCTTCCGCTATGTGACATGGCCAGGGCTACGGAACACGGCTGTGCTGATCCTGATCGTGATCACGATGCAAGCCTTCGCGCTGTTTGCCCAAGTCGACATCATGACACGCGGTGGACCGCTCGACAGTACCACAACGGTCGTCTTCCAAGCGATTGAACGGGGCTATGGCAAGCAAGACATCTCTGGTGCGTCCACGATCTCGGTCATTCTGTTTCTGTTGGTCCTGACCATCAGCCTGACCCAGCGCTATTTGACGAGGGAAAAGTAAATGGCCGTGATTGACGCAAACAATCGCGGACTGCGCTTGGCGACACGCTATGTCGTCCTGACGTTGATCGCCGTGATCTTTATCTTCCCTTTGTTGTTCATGGTCATGTCCAGCTTCAAGCCCGACCTGCAATTGCTGCGCGACACATCCAGTCTGCGGGCGTTCCTACCTGTGGGCGATATCAGCCTTGATAACTACTATGATGCGTTCCGCCGTGCGCCGATTGGGCTGTTTGTGTTCAACTCGGTCCTCGTTACGGGCGTGACGGTTCTGCTGTCCTTGTTCTTTTGTTCGCTGGCCGCGTTTTCGTTTGTGTATCTCAACTGGAAGGGCCGCGATCTGGCGCTGACAATCATCATTGCGACGCTGATCATCCCGTTTGAGACGATCGCCATTCCGCTGCTGTTGTTCGTGTCCAAACTCCCGTGGATCGGTCTTGAAGGCGTCGAAATCGGCTGGCTCGACAGCTACCATGTCCAGATCATTCCGTGGATCGCTGATGGGCTGACGGTGTTTCTGTTCGTGCAGTACTTCAAAGACCTGCCATCCGAACTGATCGAAGCCTCGCGCGTTGAAGGCGCATCATGGTGGCAGATATACCGCAAGGTGGTGATGCCACTGGCTGGCCCCGTGATTGCGACAGCGGCAATCCTAAAGTTCCTGGTGATGTACAACCAATACCTCTGGCCCCTGATCGTGGTGCAGCAGGAAGCTTACCGCCCCGTTTTGGTCGGGCTGCAATACTTCTTCCAGCTTTCGATCACGTGGGGTGAAATCATGGCCTATCTGACGATCATCACCGTCCCGGTTCTGGCCTTCTATCTTGTTCTGCAACGCGCGTTCATCGCGTCGATTGCCTCTACCGGCGTGAAAGGCTGATCTATGGTTCTCGCTCTCAAAGATCATTTTGTGTGGGACAGCTGGTATGCCCATGATGGTGAAAAACACCACGCCTATTTCTTGAAGGCCCCGCATTCCATTGGCGATTCGGAACTGCGGCATTTCAATGTCACGTATGGCCATGCAACCAGTGACAACCTTGTCGATTGGGACCATCTAGGCGAGTGCTTTGCGCCGTCAGAGAACGGTTGGGACAACTACACAACTTGGACCGGTTCGGTTGTCCGCGGTGACGATGATCTTTGGCACCTCTATTACACAGGTACCAGGAAGAACGACCCACAGTTGGCGCAAAAGATAGGCCATGCAACCTCAGCCGATTTGCATAACTGGGAACGGGTCGGCGATGGGCTAATCCTTGATCTGGTTGGACCGAACGCCAAACACTACGAATGCGATGTGTCTAACGGCGAATGGCACGACCGTGCGATGCGCGACCCATGGGTGATGCGTGATCCAGAAGGTGACGGATGGCTGATGTATTTCACCGCACGCGCACCAGATATCGCAGAAGCGAACGATGCAGGCTGCATCGGATTTGCAACCTCACCTGATGGATACGCATGGACACTAGAGCCGCCGGTCTTCACTGGTGGGTTCGGCCAGCTTGAAGTACCGCAGGTGTTTGAAAAGAACGGCACATGGTATTGCCTCTTCTGCACAGCCGCGCAGCATTACTCGCAAGAGCAGACCAAGCTGCGCCCTGTCGTCACCGGCAATCACTATCTGATCGGCGACCGACCTCGCGGCCCTTGGCGCATCGCCCCCAGTTTTCTTGACGGAACGGACCCCTGCACCCGCTATGCGGCCCGTATCGTCGATACGGAGGACGGCATGGTAATCCTCGGTTTTGCGGACAAACCCGACGGCGCGGATTTTATCGGTCACATCATGGACCCTGATCCAGTTGAACTTACGAACGATGGCCTATTGATGATCCCACCCCAGATGAAGGCAGCAGAATAATGGCGACGGTCAAACTGCGTGGTGCGCGAAAAAGCTATGGCGACGTTGAGGTGATCAAAGGCGTCGATATCGACATTGATGACGGCGAATTCGTAGTCTTCGTCGGCCCGTCCGGCTGCGGAAAATCCACGTTGCTCCGCATGATCGCAGGGCTTGAGGATATCACCGACGGCACGCTGGAAATCGACGGCGAACGGATGAATGATCTTGAACCGTCAAAGCGCGGCATCGCCATGGTGTTCCAATCCTACGCAATCTTCCCGCATATGACCGTGCGTGAAAATGTGGCCTTCGGTCTGACCATCAACAAGGTCGGCAAGGTCGAGAAAGCTGCGAAAGTCGCAGAAGCCGCCCGCATTTTGCAGATGGAACACTTGCTAGACCGTCGACCGTCGGAACTCTCGGGCGGACAACGTCAGCGTGTCGCCATTGGCCGCGCCATTGTGCGTGATCCGAAAGTGTTTTTATTCGACGAACCGCTATCAAACCTCGACGCTGCGCTGCGCATGGATATGCGTATGGAGATTGGCAAGCTGCACCAAGACCTTGGCGCATCGATGATCTACGTCACACACGATCAGGTTGAAGCAATGACGCTGGCCGACAAAATCGTCGTGCTGAAAGACGGGATGGTCATGCAAGCGGGTGCGCCAATGGAGTTATACCATGAACCCGCCAACCTATTTGTCGCGGGCTTTCTGGGAGCACCGTCGATGAACTTCTTGCAGGTTAAAGTGGATGATATTGGCGATGACTGGGTGCAGGTATCAAGCACGGTCCTCGCGAGCGTGAAAGTCCCGAGCAAAGGACGGGGTTTCACCACGGGCCAAACAGCCACCTTGGGCATCCGCCCGCAATACCTGATGACCGGTATTGAGGGCGAAGGGATGCTGCAAGGCAAGGTGGTCCTCACAGAACGTCTGGGTAGCGAAACCGTCGTGAACCTTGCGGTGGCTGACGGAAGCACCCTGATCGCGGCTATCGCAGAAGATGCTGTCTTGGTTTCCGGCAATGAGATGTCGTGGACGTTCGACCCGGCGCTGGCACATGCGTTTCCTGAGCCACTTGAATAATGGGTGTTCACAGATAATCGAATGCGAGCATTGCTTCGTTAGCAACTAGGTTAAGCAGATCCCAATAAGTCTCGTGCGATACGTTCGAAAATTGCGCTCCCAATAGGGATCAGATCATCGTGGAAATCATAGTCCGGATTGTGCAGTGCTGGGTAGTCTTCGCCCGGCCCCAAGCATAGCATTGCGGCTTTGGCGTTCCATCCAAAAACGCCAAAGTCTTCTGACGCACGCATCGGAACGCCCGCATCACCGTAAGCGACTTCGATTGCGTCCATGGCTTTTGTTGCGACAGTATGGGCGTCTGGGTGATTGATTGAGGCTGCAAAATTATCGGACACCTCAAAATCTACGGTAAGTCCGAATTTTTCTGCCGTCGAAATTGCGAGAGAGCGAGCCGCAGATTCAAGTTGCTCCATGCCTTTGTCACCTGTCGTGCGTAATGTTACGAAAATCTCGCCTTCGCCTGGTGCGACGCCGAACGATGGCTCGCCAATTTTCACATGGGTAATCGTGGCCAATCGGAAATCTGCATCAAGCGATCCCCCTTGCTCCAGAACACTTAACGCAGGGATCAAGTCGGCCAAGGCTGGTGCCGGAGAGACACCGTCCTCGGGGTCGGCGGCGTGTGCTGTCTTACCCATAAGCTTAATCTTGAGCCCTAATGACGCACAGTTGACCAACCCAGCACAGGTCGAAACATATCCAAATGGACGCCCAGGTTCGATGTGGATGGCAAAGGCCCAATCTGCTTTGATCTCTTGATAGACCGGATCGGCGATAACCGCTTTTGCGCCACTGCCGTCTTCTTCTGCGGGTTGGAACATGAGAACGACGCGACCTTGCGCGATGGGATCACGGGAAATCATACGTCCCAAGGCAAGTAACATAGTCATATGGCCGTCATGACCGCAGACGTGGCTCTTCCCACTTATCTGTGACGACCAAGCGATATCATTGCGTTCCTGAATTGGCAGCGCGTCAAGTTCCGCACGGAATAGGACTGTCGGACCGTCCTTGCCGCTGTCAAAAACCGCGGCGACGCCATGGCCCCCTATTTTCGTCAAGATACGCGTTGGTGACAGCGATTCCAGGGCCGCTGCAATCTTGCGAGCGGTTTCGACCTCTTCCCCAGACAATTCCGGATGGCGGTGTAGCTCACGGCGAAATTCGGTCAGCTCCATCAAATCAAGATTTGTTAGCATTTGTTGACCTTCATTTGAGGAAAATTCAGCGCCACCCCTAGACCAGAACTGCGAGCAATCGCCAAGTTTCCTTCAAAAGAGAAGGGTTTTTTCTGCATTGCATCACCGTCGTTGATCATCGTAAACTTTAATGCGGCTTAGTCCACAGTACGCTCATCCAGTCAGGTTGAATGATTCACTGCCGGTATACGTCCTCTTAAATGAAGCCGCACCGCAGCACCAAGCTTGGTCGTGAACGGCAGCTTCTCTAATTGGGTGTTTTGGTCAAGCTCGTTTTCCTTGTTTGTTTTGGGGTATTGTCACTCATCCGGGTCACGCTTCTCTTCGCAGTCTGGTTGATGCCGTGATGGCACCGCTGCATGCATATGTCGGATCGGCAGTGGAGAGCCTTGCTTTGAGACGCGCTTCGCTTGGCGCAGCAGACATTTTCGGCTTCATCCACGAACCTCGTCCGGTGAGGGACGACCCCGTCAGGATTGTGTTTCGGCTGTTCAGATCATGCCGTGCCTCCCACCTGATCCTGACGGAATTCAGTGCCATCCATCCACATGCGGTGGAGCAAGACGGCGAGTTTGCGGGCAACAGCGACCACCGCGCGACGGCGGCCCTTGGTGCGCATTAAACGCATGCCCCAAGATTTGATCTGAGACCCCGCCATCGTACGCATAAGCAACGCATTTGCCGCGGCATACAATGTTGCGCGGACGTCGCGATCTCCCGCTTTCGATATACGACCGGGATTATCGTGTTCCCCAGACTGATAACGTCGTGGGGTCAGGCCAAAATGCGCGCCAACTGTGCGCGACCGTTTGAAGCGCGTCGGATCGTCCACAGCGGCTTTGAAAGTCAGTGATGCAATCGGGCCAACGCCTGGGACCGTCATCATCCGCATGCACACCTCATCTTGGCTTGCAGCGCGTTTGACCCGGCGATCCAGTTCCAAAAAATGCTGATACAAAACCACGCGTGCATCCAGTAGCGGCACCAAAGCATGGGCCAGAACGTCGTCCATCTCGATCAACGGTCGCACAACACCGTCAAAGCTGCCGTGCTTCACAGTCATGGGCAGGCGAATGCCAAAGATCTTCAACAGCCCACGGACTTCGTTGGCGAGATCCATCGTCTTCTTCAGCAACGCCTTACGTGTGCTCAGCAGGGCGCGAACGCCATGCGCGTGGCGGCTCTTCATATGAACTGGGCTGAACCAACCAGTGCGCAAGCACCTGAGCAATGCCACGCGCGTCGGTCCTATCGGTTTTATTGCGCATCGCCGACAGCGCAGCATTTACCTGTCGGGCCTCCATACACACGACATCAAAACCTTCCGCTTTTAGGCCATGGAACAGATGCTGGCTCATCGTGCCCGCTTCAAAACCGATCCGTTCAATCGGATGGGGAAACGTTTCAAGGCACTCAACGATGTCGCTGACCTCACACGGCAACTCATGCTCCAACAGCACCGTCCCCTTAGCATCAACGATGCAAAGTGCACACGACCGCAGCGACACATCTAATTCAGCATAGTAATCCATTTCTGTCTCCCTTGTTCACAGCTATCCTGTGATCCTATGGAAGCTCGACCTCAAAACAGAGGGCTGCCCAATTACGCATGCTTTGGGCCGAATTTGCATGTGGCGAGTAATCCGTCGTGTGTACTTGCTGCAGTCGGTCTAATGGCCGCAACGAGCCCACAGTCACCGATGCTGCACCGTGTTCAAATGTCCGCTGTTGCGCATGAGAAACGAAACGCCTCACCTTAGTACTTGCTCAGATAACCCAGTCAAAATCGGTTGCCTCTTCGGACACCTGCCAAAGCTTTTCCATCACATCCTTTTCATAGGCGTGGGGGTTTAGCGTGCCTTTACCCACCGGGCCGCCCGTTTGCATCAAGCCTGTCGGGCCATAGAGTGCACGTTGTTCTAGCCCGTCCTCGGTCGCGCACATGACTTCTGGGTAAGAGCCTTTTTCAGCGGTTTGCACCATCGGCGTCTTGCTCATCAGCCACCAAGTCAGCCGCGTCATTAGACCACCACTAGAGCTGATCAGCGACGTCGCCGAAGCGCCCGGATGGCAGACGTAAATCGACACATCCTTGCCTGTTCCTTTCAAGCGGTCCTGTAACTCATAGGCAAACATCATCTGCGCCAGCTTGCTCTGGCTATAGACTGGATTGGCGCTGTAGTTTTTGTCCCAATTCATATCGTCGAATTGGATGGTCTTGATCCCCATGTTGTAGCCGAGGCTTGCGACAACGACGATCCGGCCTTTGCTTTCTTCGATCCGGTCGAAAAGCATCCCGCACAAAACGAAGTGACCATAGTGGTTCGTGCCAAGCTGGCTTTCGAAACCATCAACGGTGAGCTTCAGTGTCGGCACCTGAGCGATGGCCGCGTTACAGATCAGCGCGTCGATCCTCGGAACGGTTTTTAGCACGTCATCTGCCGCTGCGCGGACGCTTGCAAGATCGGAAAGGTCCATACGCACAAAACTCACATCCGCATCTGTGCCGAACTCCTCCTTCAGCTCTCTGACTGCGGCGGTCGATTTTTCTGAGCTGCGGTTCAGCATCACGACCTTTGCCCCTTTCGACAGGAAGATGCGCGAAGCTTGAAATCCGGCACCTGCGTTGCCCCCAGTGATGATGTAGGTTTTTCCTGCAAGTGAGCCGAGACGGTTCGGCGTCCAGCCTTTGGGCCCGAAAGTTGTATCTGCCATGGTATTGCTCCTTAAGGGGTCGGCCATTTGCCGAGCAACGTGTGTTATCGTCTTGCCAGTGTAAATAACTCTCATCGATTGACTGAAATAGACCGTATCGTCACGAATACTTGCCTGATTGTATCGGTTGGGTTGTCTTGTCTAGATCTGCCGCTCTAAATTGAACGCATGAACAAAGAACAGATCAGACAACTTATCGACAGCCGAACAGAGCTAACCTAAATTAGCGGACTCAATGGGGAGCAGGTCACGTTCTTGCGCTCCTCAATCAGAACGTTCGCTAGCACCTCCCAAATTTTTTGAGGGCCGCGCCATTCGTGGCCCTCTTTTTTTGAGCTTCCAGTGG
>CAKZVL010000101.1 GCA_937922155.1 uncultured Paracoccaceae bacterium
GTGGCTGCGCGGCGAAATCCTGTCGGAGGATGGCAGCCGTGTCTTGACCGAGGATGTCAAAGGGTCTGTCGCCGATGGCCCCCAGATGGGGCGCGACATGGCGGCCAAGCTATTGGAACAGGCCGGGCCGAACTTCTTTTCTTAGGACGGGATGACTTTGCCGGGGTTCAAGATGCCTTTGGGGTCCAAGGCTGCCTTGATCGCGCGCATCGCGTCCATTGCGACGAGGTCTTTGCGCCGCGCCATTGTGTTCAGCTTGGATTTGCCGATTCCGTGTTCGGCGCTGAAACTACCGCGCAAGTCTTGCGCCACATCTTCGATGGCTTCGGTGATCGCGTCGATATGATCGGGGTCATTGCGGCTGATAAAGGCGGTGTGGTGGATGTTGCCGTCCCCAAGGTGGGACACGACGACTTCGTGCACGTCGGGGTCAATCGCCGTTAATCGCTGCGTGGCCTTTGCCAGAAATTCCGCGACTTTGGGCGGAGGCACGGCGATGTCGGTGTTCACAAATGGCCCGCCGAGGAACAGAAATTCGCCGGCTGCTTCGCGCCGTTCCCACATCGCGCGCCGCTGTGCTTCGTTCTGGGCGATGATGGCGTCGATCAGCACACCTTTTTCAAACATCACTTCTAGGGCCGCCTCTAGCCGGGCGACGACGGGGGATTGGCCAGTGTCATCCAATATCGCATCCGCCGCAGCGGTTGCGGCGACTTCGATCAAAATGTTCACGTCGTGGTTGGTGTCAAACGGCATCGTCGCGCGGGGCATGAACTGAACATAGCGATCAAAATAGGCGGCGGGCATATATTCAAACGCCTCAACCGCGCCGCCTGTTGCGGTTTGCAGATCGTTGAGCAAATCCAACGCATCCTCTAGGGATTTTACAGCCAGGGTTGCGGTGGCATAAGCCTTGGGTTTGGGGAACAGTTTCATCACCGCTTTGGTGATAATCCCAAGCGTGCCTTCGGCGCCGATCATCAGGTGACGCAGATCAAAGCCTGAGTTGTCTTTGTGCAGCGCGCTCATCAAATCCATTACGCGACCATCGGCCAACACGACCTCAAGTCCGAGGCACAGATCGCGCGTATTGCCATAGCGTACGACGTTGGAACCGCCTGCATTGGTCGAGAGGTTCCCGCCGATCATCGCGGTGCCTTTTGCACCGAACGTCAGTGGAAAGATGAGATCAAGATCATCAGCGGCATCGTGCATTTTGGACAGAATGACGCCCGCTTCGACAGTCATCGTGCGGCCCGGCGCGTCGATGTCGAGGACTTTGTTCATCCGATCAAGTGAGATCATAATCATCCCCGAACCAGAGGTCCCGCCAACAAGCCCGGTGTTGCCACCCACAGGCACAACGGGGGTGCCTGTGTCATGGGCAAGCGCCATAATTTGCGAAACCTGGTCGGTGCTATTGGGGCGGACCACGGCAATCGGGTCCGCGTCATAGGTCTTCATCCAATCCTTTTGCCACTTTGCCGTGTCTTGGCCTGTCAGGACATTTGGTTTGCCGACGATGTTGATCAATTGGTCCAGCATGAAAATCCTCCACTTGGCGGCAGGGTATATGTGGACGCTGGCATAGGGAAGTGGCTACGCAGCCTTGTTCACCACAAAACAAAAATGGGGGGCCCGTCCGCAGACGTGCCCCCCTCATTCAACCGTTGCGCCCTTTAGTTTAGCGCTTGATCGGTGATCATTGACGTAAACGCGCCCTCAGGCTCTGCTGAAATCACCGGGTCTGATCCACCGGCCAAAAGCGTATCGACCGTGCGTTGGTAGGCCGCAACATCCAATGCGCCGCTACCACCAGCCGTCAGTTTGGCAATCTCGCCCATCATGCGGACTTGCGCTGCTTCTGACTGTGCGCCGGTTTCATCGTATTCAATGATGATTGCACCGGCTTCTTCGACATTGGCTTCTGCGTAGCGCCAGCCTTCCATGGATGCGCGCACAAAGCGGACCATCTTGTCGACAAACACGGGATCGTCCAAGTTTTCTTCTAGTGCATAGATGCCGTCTTCCAACGTGGCCACACCTTGGTCTTCGTACTTAAACGTCACCAATTCATCCGGGTTCACGCCCGCATCCAGAACCTGACCGTATTCGTTATAAGTCATGGTTGAAATGCAATCGGCCTCGCGGTTCAGCAGCGGATCAACGTTAAAGCCTTGCTTTAGAACCGTGACACCGTCGGCCTCACCCTCTGTCGGGATGCCGACTTGCGACATCCATGACAGGAACGGGTACTCGTTGCCAAAGAACCAAACGCCAATCGTCTTACCGCGGAAATCTTCGACCGTTTCAATGCCCGTATCTTTCCAGCAGGTCAGCATCAGCCCAGACGACGTAAACGGCTGTGCGATGTTCACCACCGGGAGCCCCTTTTCCCGCGCGGCCAAGGCGGATGGCATCCAGTTTAGCATCACGTCCGCGCCGCCACCTGCCAACACCTGTGGTGGTGCGATGTCTGGTCCGCCGGGCAGGATGGTGACGTTCAGACCTTCCGCTTCATAGAACCCTTTTTCGAGCGCGACGTAGTACCCCGCAAACTGGGCCTGTGTGACCCATTGCAATTGCAGCGTCACGTCATTGGCGTGACCATCCGCAAGCGCAGCGGTGCCAGCGGTCGTTGCAGCAGCAAAGGCTGCGATCTTTCCAAAGTTCGTCATTTTGACCTCCATGTCAGTTTCATTGCGCTTCGCTTGTGCGAAGTCTTATCGTTGTGACGGGTGCCAAAACGTCACCCGTTTCTCAATCAGGGCCATCGCCCCGTAAAACGCCGATCCCGCGAGGGCTGCGACAACAATCTCTGCCCAGACCATATCAAGCGCAAGTTGCCCCACGGATGTAGAGATGCGAAAACCCATCCCCACTGTCGGAGAGCCGAAAAATTCAGCAACAATCGCCCCGATCAGTGCTAAAGTGGTCGCAATCTTGAGCCCGTTAAAGATGAACGGCATGGCGGCGGGCAGGCGTAATTTCAAAAGGCTAGGCCAATATCCGGCGCCATAGGTGCGCATCAGGTCGCGCTGCATCGCGCTGGTGTCTTTCAGCCCGGCCACTGTGTTCACAAGGATCGGGAAGAACACCATCACGCCGACAACTGCGGCTTTTGATTGCCAATCGCTGCCCAGCCATTTCACAAAAATCGGTGCAGTCCCAACAATGGGCAACGCGGCCATGAACGCCCCAACCGGCAAAATGCCCCGCGTTAGAAATTCACTGCGATCCGCCAGAAGCGCGACAACAAAGGCCGCGATCATCCCCAACACATACCCAACCAAAGCCCCCTTTAGGATCGTCTGTTTAAAGTCCGCCCAGAGGAGGGAGGTCGACGACACAAACCTCTCACCAATGACGATCGGTGCGGGCAAGATGATCGGGCTGACCTCTAGCAGTGTGACCAGAACCTGCCACATCAGCAGGATCGTTGCGCCAAAGATCGCAGGTATGGCCAGACTAACCAAACGCGTGTCTGCAACGTTGGAATGGGCGAGGCGGGCATTGATCCACCAGCCAGCAGCCCAGATCAAACCTGCATAGACGAATGCCATCATACGGCCGCCTCCATGCCCATGCGGCGCAATGTTTGACGCTCTATCAGGCTTAAGATGCCGACCAACAACGCCGCTGTGATCGCGGCCCCAAATAATGCCGCCCAAGTCACCAAAGGTTGCCCATATTGATCACCCACCAACATCCGCGCCCCAAACCCGGCGCGGGCACCTGTTGGCAATTCGCCGACAATCGCGCCGACCAGTGCGGCGGAAATCCCGATTTTGAGGGACGTAAACAAATACGGCATCGACGCTGGCAAACGCAGTTTCCAAAACCCTTGGCTGTTGTTCGCCGAATAGGTCCGCAACAAGTCAAGCTGCATCCCATCCGGGCTGCGCAATCCCTTGACCATGCCGACAACGACCGGGAAAAAGCTGAGGTAGGCAGAAATGATGGATTTCGGCAGCAACCCTTGAATGCCAATCGACCCAAGCATCACAATCACCATAGGCGCGAGGGCGAGGATGGGAATGGTTTGCGAGGTTATGGCCCAAGGCATCACCGACTTATCCATCGTGCGATTATAAACGATCCCAACAGCCAACAAGATGCCCAGCGTCGTCCCAATCGCAAAGCCAAGCAAGGTTGCCGACAACGTCACCCATGCGTGATGCACAAGCGATCTGCGCGATGTGGGCGCGGTGGCAAACACTGTCTTATATAATTCACCCGCCACCTGATGCGGCGACGGCAGGCGGGGCCGTTCCAGCGTATAGGTCATCGCCATAATCGCCGGGTTCTTTGCGGCCAGCGTGACACCAGACAGCGCCTTGCGATCCGCAGGCGCCTTGGGCGTGACAACGATGTCGCCCCGCGCCGCCATATCTGCCGCCAAATGCGCATTCATCGGGATCACCGCCAAGGTCCAAACTGCAAGGATCGCTGCCACGACAGTTAACCCCGGTATGAACGCCCAAAGGTTACGCATCCACATGCCCCGCACGCAGCCCATCACGCACACGATGCGCGATTTCGATGAATTCTGGCGTATCGCGAATGTCGAGAGGTCGATCCCGCGGCAGGGGGCTTTCGATCACATCGGTAATCCGCCCGGGACGTGGCGACATCACGACGATCTTGGTCGACAGATACACCGCCTCTGGGATCGAATGGGTCACAAAGGCGATCGTCTTTTCCGTGCGCGCCCAAAGCTGGAGGAGCTGTTCGTTCAAATGATCGCGCACGATCTCATCCAAGGCGCCAAAAGGTTCATCCATCAACAGAATGTCGGCATCAAAGGCAAGCGCGCGCGCAATCGACGCCCGCTGCTGCATGCCGCCGGACAATTGCCACGGATACTTCTTTTCGAACCCAGCCAAATCGACAAGCTCCAGCACGCGGGCCGTCCGCTCTGCCTGTTCTGATTTGGAAAACCCCATGATCTCCAAAGGCAGGCGAATGTTGCCCCCAATGGTGCGCCACGGATAGAGACCCGCCGCTTGAAACACATAGCCATACGCCCGCGCGCGCCGCGCCTCATCCGGTGTCATGCCATTCACGCTCAACGTCCCCGCCGTGGGGGTTTCCAGCCCTGCGATACAGCGCAAAAACGTGGTCTTGCCACAGCCAGATGGGCCGATGAAGGAGACGAAGTCGCCTTTGTTGATGTCTAGCGAGACATCCTTGAGCGCGTGGACAGGGCCGTCGTTGGTTTGGAAGGTGAGGTCGAGCCCAGCCGCAACAATCGTCGCATCAGTCATTTTCGCCGGCTCCCACTTTGGGTGTTCTGTTTGTACGGTAGATCGGCCAGATCGCCAGGCCAACCAAAGCAGCACAGACGACTGCCGTGGCGCCAATAGACTGGGCCAAAGAAATTGGAGTGCTGTTCCACCAAATATCCGGCGGGAAGATGTCGATATTGATCCGAAAACCAAGATAGCAACATAAAAAAGTGCTCGCGACCGAAGCCAAAAGGAATGTCAGCCAATCAGGTAGGAAAGGATCAAGTGCGGTAACGACAAAGCCAAAAGAAATGGGTGCGATCAAGCCAGATTTAAAAAGCAGCGGAACCGCAAAAAACACCGCTCCAAAAAATAGCGTAAAGACATAAAACCCGCTCGCGCCGTCGTCAGCGGCAGTCGTTCCGCCAGTGCCAAAAAAGACAGCAGGATAGACGAAAAAGGTCACGACAAAAGTCCACGCAAAAAGCGGTCCAAATAGGTCGCCATATCGACTGCTGAAATTCTTTGGGAACATTCCAGACGTTAAACCCCCGTCGCCGGAATACCCGTCCGCTGCACTGCCCGCGGCGCGGTCAGCTCTTTCCACGATGACAGCGCTTTGTTCACCGGCGTATTCCCCTCGCGTTTGACGAACTTGCCGTGGCCCTCTTGCGTGCGGATATCTCCGTCGTGCACGGCCACATGGCCACGGGTCAGGGTAAAGCGCGGCAAGCCCTTAACGGCCTGACCTTCAAACACGTTGTAGTCGATTGCGGATTGCTGGGATTTCGCGGTGATCGTTTTGGATTTTTCAGGATCCCAAACCACCAGATCAGCGTCCGCCCCGACAAGCACTGCGCCCTTTTTCGGGTAGCAGTTCAAAATCTTGGCGACATTGGTTGAGGTCACAGCCACAAATTCATTCGGCGTCAGACGCCCGGTTGCAACACCGTGGGTCCACAGCATCGGCATCCGATCCTCAAGCCCGCCGGTGCCGTTTGGAATCTTGGTAAAATCACCAACGCCGCTGCGCTTTTGCTCGGTGGTAAAGGCGCAGTGATCGGTGGCGACAACGCTGAGCGATCCGGCCTGCAAACCGGCCCAAAGGCTGTCTTGATGCTGCTTGTTGCGGAACGGTGGCGACATAACCCGCCGCGCGGCATGGTCCCAATCCTTGTCGAAATACTCGCTTTCATCCAAGGTCAAATGCTGGATCAACGGCTCCCCCCAAACGCGTTTGCCCTGCTGGCGCGCGCGGCGGATCGCCTCGTGACTTTCCTCGCATGAGGTATGCACAACATACAACGGCACGCCCGCCATATCCGCAATCATAATAGCGCGATTGGTGGCCTCGCCTTCGACTTGGGTCGGGCGGGAATAGGCGTGGGCCTCGGGGCCTGTGTTGCCCTCGGCGAGCAGTTTGGCGGAAAGCTCCGCGACGACATCGCCGTTTTCTGCATGCACCATGGCAATCCCGCCAAGCTCTGCCAGTCGATTGAACGATGAAAACAACTCATCATCATTGACCATCAGCGCGCCTTTGTAGGCAAGGAAATGCTTGAACGTGTTGATCCCACGATCCTCGATCACGGTTTTCATGTCATTGAAAACCTGCTCACCCCACCATGTCACCGCCATGTGAAAGGAATAATCGCAGTTGGCACGCGTTGATTTGTTGTCCCAACGCTTGATCGCGTCCAGCAATCCCTCGCCTTGATTGGGCAGGCAGAAATCGACAACCATCGTGGTGCCACCGGCAAGGCCTGCGCGTGTGCCGCTTTCGAAATCATCCGACGAATAGGTGCCCATAAACGGCATTTCCAAATGCACATGCGGATCAATCCCGCCGGGCATGACATAGCAATCGGTGGCATCAAGCGCCTCATCGCCCTTCAGGTCAGGGCCAATCTCCACAATCACACCATGATCAATCAACACATCCGCTTTGTAGGTCAAATCATGGGTGACGATTGTTCCGTTCTTGATCACCGTGCTCATCGAAATCTCCTATATTCATCTTGCCAACAAACTCCGGGGAGTCCGCAGGACGGGGCAGAGCCCCTTTTCACACTGATACAATCTCCGCCGTTTCTAGCACAGCGTGCATCAAAACATCCGCCCCGGCCGCCGCCCATTCCGGCGTAATCTCTTCGGCCTCATGGTGGGACAACCCATCAACGCAAGGGCACATCACCATCGCAGTGGGGTAAAGATCATTGATCCAGCACGCGTCATGCCCCGCGCCAGACACGATATCCATGTGGGAATACCCCAACCGCTCTGCCGCATTGCGCACCGCCACCACGCAACCTTTATCAAACGCGGGTGGGTCAAATTGGCCGACAATCTCGCAGGCGAAATCTACCTCAATATCCGCGCAAACTTTGGGCGCGCGGTCCATCAATTCATCCACCATCGCATTCAGCTTATCCAACAGATGCGTGCGCATATCGACGGTGAACACGACCTTGCCGGGAATGACATTGCGCGAATTGGGATAGACATCGATGTGCCCGATGGCACCAACCGCATTGGGTTGGTTCTTCATCGCGATTTCATGCACCAGCTCTGTCACCAGCGCCAATCCGCGACCCGCGTTCTTGCGCATGTGCATCGGGGTTGATCCTGTGTGGCTTTCCTTGCCCGTCACCGTGCATTCGATCCAGCGCAGGCCCTGCCCATGGGTGACGACGCCGATGTCGCGGCCCTCGGCCTCCAAAATCGGGCCTTGTTCGATGTGCAATTCAAAAAACGCATGCATCTTGCGCGCACCGACCTTTTCATCGCCCTTCCAACCGATCCGTTCCAGCTCATCGCCAAACCGTTTTCCGTCGGCGTCGACACGATCATTAGCCCAATCCAGCGTGTGCTTGCCCGCAAACACGCCAGAGGCCAACATCGCAGGCGCGTAACGCGTGCCTTCCTCATTGGTCCAATTTGTCACCACAATCGGATGCTTGGTCTTGATGTCCAGATCATTCATCGTGCGGATAATCTCAAGTCCGCCAAGCACGCCCAAAACGCCGTCATATTTACCGCCCGTGGGCTGGGTGTCCAAATGGGATCCGACATAAACGGGCAGGGCGTCGGGGTCTGTGCCCTCACGCCGCGCAAACATATTCCCGATCTCATCCACGCCCATGGTGCATCCCGCAGCCTCGCACCAGCGGGCAAATAAATGGCGCCCTTCGCTGTCTTCATCTGTTAAGGTCTGGCGGTTGTTGCCGCCCGCGACACCGGGTCCGATCTTGGCCATTTCAATCAAGCTGTCCCACAGCCGCGTGCCATTGATCTTTAGATTTTCGCCTGCTGCCGACATCGCGTATCCCCCATGGTCACCGGTCGCAATAATTTGACCAACTGGTCAAAGCGAGGCTAACAGGTGCCCTAGGGCAGTCAAGGATTTTGCTTAACCTTTGTGCGTCCTCCCGCTAAACGCAGCCCAACAACGGGCGATATGCCCAAAACCTGACCAGATGGAAAAGACGCATGACGACCAAGCCGGACACGCGCATCCAGATCAAAAACCAAGCATCCATTCTTGCAGCCGGTCTTGTGGTGTTTTCGCAATACGGGTTTCGCGGCTCTACCCTTGATCAGGTCGCAGAGGAAGCGGGGCTATCGAAACCTAACCTGCTCTATTACTTTCCGTCAAAGGACGCGATTTACACAGCCCTTTTGGCGAAACTTTTGGAAAACTGGCTGGAACCCTTGCGCGAGATCAAACCGTCAGGCGACCCGGTCGATGAACTGCTTGGCTATGCCCGGCGCAAATTAGATATGTCGCAGCATTTCCCCCGCGAAAGCCGGCTGTTCGCCAATGAGATTATCCAAGGTGCACCGCGCATCGGTGATGTGTTGCGGGGTGAGCTGCGCAGTTTAGTGGATGAAATCGCGGTCGTCATCAACGGCTGGGCAGCAGACGGGCGGATCAAACCGGTTGACCCTCATCATCTGATCTTTTCGATCTGGGCGCTGACCCAACACTACGCAGATTTCGACGTTCAGGTGCGCGCGATCATGGGCGACGTGGACCCGTTCGACGGCGCAGCCCAGCACCTTGAGGCGATGCTGCGAGGGCTTCTGACCCCGTAGCATCGGGAAGGATTCTCTATTCCGCAGCTGTCGCCGCCGGATTGTTGGGGTGGGTCGTCCAATTGGCGTATTCGTCTTGCACGACCTTTCCGGTGCGCGGATCGACTTCGCCGGGCTTCATTGCCACCATGGTGATGCAATCCTCCACTGGGCAGACGTCAACGCACAGATTGCACGCAACGCATTCAGCATCGATCACGCTGAACGTGCGATCCTTAGACATGGCGATGGCTTGATGGGAAGTATCCTCACAGGCGGCAAAACAGCGCCCGCACGCAATACAGGCGTCCTGATCAATTTTGGCCTTAGCGACATAGTTCAGGTTCAGATACTGCCAATCGGTGGTGTTGGGCACCGCTGCGCCTTTGAAATCGTCAATCGACGTATGGCCTTTTTCATCCATCCACTGCGACAATCCGCTGATAATTTCCTGCACGATTTTGAAACCATAGGTCATCGCGGCAGTACAAACCTGCACATTGCCACAGCCCAGCGTGATATATTCCGCCGCATCGCGCCAGGTGGTGATACCGCCAATGCCAGAAATCGGTAGGCCCGCCGTTTCTGGATTGCGCGCAATTTCCGACACCATCGACATCGCAATTGGTTTCACCGCAGGGCCGCAATAACCGCCATGGGTGCCTTTACCGTCAATGCTAGGCTCCGGGCTCATGGTGTCTAGGTTTACCGACGTGATCGAATTGATCGTGTTGATCAGGCTGACAGCATCCGCACCACCGCGCATCGCCGCCGCTGCAGGTTTGCGCACATCGGTGATGTTGGGCGTCAGTTTCACGATCACGGGCTTGGAATAATACTGTTTGCACCAGCGCGTCACCATTTCGATATATTCAGGCACCTGACCGACTGCAGCGCCCATGCCGCGTTCCGACATCCCATGCGGGCAGCCAAAGTTCAGCTCAATCCCGTCTGCGCCTGTGTCTTCGACCAGCGGCAAAATCGCTTTCCACGCCTCTTC
>CAKZVL010000102.1 GCA_937922155.1 uncultured Paracoccaceae bacterium
GTTCTACACCGCCCCCACCGCTATTCGTGCGCTGATGGGTGCGGGGGATGATTGGGTGACGAAATATGACCTTAGCAGCCTGCGTTTGCTTGGATCCGTGGGTGAGCCGATCAATCCTGAGGCGTGGAATTGGTATTACAATGTGGTTGGCGGCGGGAATTGCCCGATTGTTGATACATTCTGGCAGACCGAAACCGGTGGTCACATGCTGACCCCGCTGCCCGGTGCGACGACGCTGAAACCGGGTGCTGCGCAGCAGCCGTTCTTTGGGGTCAAACCTGTCGTGCTTGAACCGACAACGGGTGAAGAAATTCATGGCAATGATGTCGAGGGCGTCTTGTGTATCGCTGACAGCTGGCCGGGGCAGATGCGCACCGTTTGGGGCGATCATGAGCGGTTTGAAAAGACGTACTTTGGCGATTACGCCGGGTATTACTTTTCCGGGGATGGCTGTAAGCGCGACGCAGATGGTGACTATTGGGTCACTGGCCGCGTGGACGATGTGATCAACGTATCAGGTCACCGCATGGGCACCGCTGAGGTTGAAAGCGCGCTTGTCGCACATGCCAAAGTCGCTGAAAGCGCTGTGGTCGGCTATCCGCACGACATCAAAGGGCAAGGTATCTATGCCTACGTGACCTTGATGAACGGGGAAGAACCGTCAGAGGAGTTGCGCAAAGAGCTTGAGGTGTGGGTCCGCACGGAGATTGGCCCGATTGCCAAGCCCGATCTGATCCAATGGGCCCCGGGGCTGCCAAAGACGCGGTCGGGTAAGATCATGCGCCGGATTTTGCGCAAGATCGCAGAGGATGATTTCGATGCACTCGGCGATACGTCGACGCTGGCTGATCCGTCGGTCGTCGATGATCTGATCGAAAACCGAATGAACAAGGGGTAGGGGCGCTGCCCCCGCGCCTTTGGCGCTCCCCCGGAGTATTTTGGGCAAGATGATAGGGAAGGGCGGTCGCAGAGGCCGCCCTTTTTACGCTTGGCGGGCCAGCATCAATTCAACCCGTTTGAGTTCGCGCAAAATCCGATCCGCTTGCATTTGCGGCATAAGGCTAAGTTTCAGGACCGTCGCGCCCAGAATCATCACAGCGCCGCTGATGCCCCATTTAATCGCGATGAGTGTCTCTGTCGCGCCAAAGAAGTGAAAAGCGCACCACACGCCGACGAAAAACATGGCCGTTTGCACGATCATGATCACCCACGTGACCCAGCCGAGCTTTCCACCAAATTGGGCGAGGCCCAGCTGGAAGTAGCCAAGTTCTTTGGTTTGGTCCAAAATCTCGTGATCCTTGGCATCAAGGGTGTCGCGGATCAGATCATCAAGTTTGCTCATCTTGGTCTCCTTTCAAAAACGTTGCCAGTCTTGGGTGTAAGACAATGCGCCTAGCTGTCCGATTGCTTTGGCAAAAGTTCAAAATCGCCCAAGTCTGCTTTGCAATTTCTGCAATGCGGCATCCCAATCTTGTCTGATGTTTGGAGCCTGCTGAATTGTTATGTCATCTGCCAAGGGGTCAAAACATACCTGAATTGACGGAGTAAACAATATGGCACAATCGCTCACAAAAAGCAGTGTTTTCGCTTTTGACAAAATCTCATTCTCTGCACTATTCGTGGCAGCCTTTGATTGGCTTGCCATGCTTGGCGCAAATTCCAGCCGTGGCCGCGCGATTGATGCATTGAGCGCAATAAGCGATGCAGAGTTGGAAGCCAAAGGCACAACCCGTCGGGACGAAACGATACGGATCTTGGGCGGTGCCGTTTATCTTTAACTGACCTACGTATGACGAGTTTGGGCCATGCGTTTGTGCGTGGCCCTTTTTCGTTGGCGCTTAGTAATCCCGCTGAAAGAAAACCCCGATGCTGGTTTCCCCATCCGCATCCACCGATCCGCGTGCGGTAATCTCGTCTGTGATGTCGAGGTTTAGGTTCACCTCGGTAGAGCCATCAGACGAAACGGTGACATCGGTGTAGACGTTTTCAGACACATACGCGCCGGCCCGGACGGCGGCGTTGCCGGCATCATCTGTTGTGATGTCAAAATCATTCAGGTTCAGCGATTGGCGCACATTATCGATGATCCCACCACCACCGCGCCCGGCCAATGTGCCAACAGCAGACGCCAATTGCACGGCCTGAAGCGGGGTGATGTCGCTGAGGTTGCGCCCAAAGATAAGTTGCGAGAGAACTTCATCCTGGGGTAGTTCTGGTGTGGATTGAAAGCTGACCTCGGGTTCGGATGCCGGGCCTTCGACGATGATTTGGATGATCGTTCCAGAGCTGGATTCAGTTGCTGCGGTCAATCGGATGTAGGGTTCGAAATCCCCCTGGAGGGAGGCCGACCCTTCGGTTAACTCAAAGCGCTGTTGTAGGATGTCCAGCCGCCCCCGGGTCAGGGCAAATTGCCCCTCTGGGATGATATCATTGGTGGTTCCGCCAAGGCGCAATTGCCCGCCGAGTTCGGCATCAAGCCCGCGACCGCGAATGAAAATGCGATTTGGCGCAAGGACATTAATGTCGAGCGGGTAGGCGACGCCCGAATTGGCTGCGCCAGATTGCGAACCGGGTTCTTGGACATTTGCGCGATTGAGTGTCGTTTGAACCGGCAGGGGCGCGCCAAAGTGGCTGACATCCGGCAGCGCGCCAAGCGCGCCGATACCGGAGGAGGGGACGCGCACTTCTGTTTCGCCCAAGTCCAGCGTGCCGGATATGCGTGCGCCGCCTGCAAGGGGGCCGTTGACGCCGATGGTGCCAGAAATTTTGGTTTGATACAGCTCTGGATCCTTCAACGTGATCCGGCCCAGTCGCACGGTCAGATCGCCGTTATAGGGCGCAGAGAGTGTGACAGGCCCGTTGGCGGACAGTGTTCCGCCCGATTGAACGCGGCCTTGCACGGCAAGCTGGGCCTGACCGTTTTGCAGGCGGATCGTGGCATCAATGTCTTCAAGAGCCTCCGAAAGAGACGGCACGGCAAGGCGCGTTCCGGTCGTGTTTATCGTTCCGCTAACGGAGTTGGGCGCCGCAGGGCCGCGCACTTGCAAATTGTAGTTTGCGGTTCCGGTGATGCGACGCGGGGCGAGAATGTCATTGGCTAGCCCTAGTGGCACGTTGCCATCTAAGGCAAGGTTCAGGTTCAGATCATCGCTGATCGTGCCGTCGGCGTTTGCACTTAACCCACCCGGGCCGGATGCGGCGATATCAACCTTCCACAGTCCAGTGCGTCGATCTGCGCGCCCTCTGGCGCTGATTGGGCCGCTAAGTTGATCTGTGAACAACCCAACATCGCTGAGCCGGGCGTCAAAGGTGCCCGACCCTTGCGCACCTGTGCTGTTCAATTGCCCCGTGACGGACAACGCAGGCGTTTGGATTGACAGGGATGGAACGGTGATTAGATCACCATCGCGCATAATTTGGCCGCTGTAGCGCCCGTTGCCGCGCAGCAGTTTGTCGACGGTAGGGACACCAATACCAAGAGCGCTGCTTTGGGCGGTGACGCGTGCGTCAATCACGGACAGGTCGGGCAGTGTTGATCCACTTAGCTGCACATTAAGACTGCCCGCAAGGCTACGCCCGGCGAGGTTGCTGAACGGGCTGAGGGACCGCGCTGCGACATCCAGATCGCCGGTGATTTCATAACCCTGATCAGGCGGCGCAATTTGCGTTGAAAGGTCAATTTCGGTGCCGCTGCCGGACAAGTGTGCGGTGACGGTGCTGGTTAAGTCCTCTCCGCGGGATACCTGCGCAGACAGGTCTAGGGCGCCGGGCAATCCCGGTGCGATGCGGGCAGCTCTGGGCAGTTCCAGATCGACGGTCGCAGACAATGCGCCGAGCAGATCACCAGACCCTTGGGCCGATAGATCAAACCATGGCGTTTGCCCTGACAGGTTGGACAGTTGGAAACGTGTTTCCCCCAATCGGTCGAGTTTCAGCTCCCATGTGCCATCGCCAGTGAGCAGCGGGTCAAGCTGGGCAATGTCGGTTTGAAGGTCTGTTGTCTCCAGCGCAAGGTCGGTCGACAGTTCGCTAAGATCAGGCAGGAAGGCGATCGTTCCATTTGCGGCAACGCGCCCGGCAATATCCCGGCCCGCCAATGCGCTGAAGGGGCGTAAGGAGTCCGCTGCGACGGCAAGGTCGGCAGTTATGGCGTAACCCTGATCGGGCGGTGCGACTTGGGCTTGCAGATCAATTTCAGTGCCACTGCCCAAAAGGGTTGCTGTCACGTCGGTGATCAAATCCTTATCGCGCGCGATCTCAGCCATGACACCCAACGCGCCGGGCAGACCCGGTGCGATGCGCGCAGCGCTGGGCAGGTTAAGGTCAAGATTGGCAGAAATCGCCCCGTTCAGATCCCCGTTTCCTTGCGCGGACAGGTCAAGCCACGGGGTCGCGCCACTTAAGTTGGACAGCCGAAAGCGGGTTTCACCAAGCCGGTCAAGTTTCAGCGCCCACGTGCCATCTCCGATCAAAAGCGGGTCAAGTTGGGCGACGCCAGTTTGCAGGTCCGTGGTGTTCAGGTTCAGCCGGGTGGAAAACCGGGTTTGATCGGCAAGCAGAACGACGCTGCCTTGGCCTGCGATGCGGCCTGCAATGTCGCGCCCGGCGACTTGGGCAAATCGCGCAGCTTCTTGCAGATCAAGCGCCAGATCGGCGTTTAGGGTCCGCCCATCCGGTGTTGGGGCCAGTGTTCCGTTTAGGGCGATGATGTCGCCAAGGTTGGTCAGTTCAACGTCAAAATCCACGGCTTGGCTGGCATTCAGCTCTGCGGTTCCGCTTAGATTGGCCGCGCCTGATAGTGACGGTTCAGACAGGGAAATATCAGCCAGATCAATGGCAAAGGCCGCTGTTCCACCGTCATTTTGCAGGTCAATATTTGCGGTAACTGTTGCTTCATCCGTGGCGATGCGCAGCCCTTCTAGGCGGGTACCATCAGTGTCGCGCACGGCCTTAGCCGACAGGGTTCCGGCCCCTGCTAGCAACGGGTCTAGTGGGTTGATCCCTGTGCGCAAATCCGACGTGTCGCCCGACAGCAGTAGATCATAAAGCCCCTCAAGCGGTTGGATCGTAGAAAATAGGGTCAGGTCGCCGCCGCCGCCAAGCTCCATCCCGGTGAGCGCGGCAAACCGGCTCAGATCATCAATGCTTGCAATGATGGTACTATCAATTTTGAGGGCAGGGTTGGTTGCGATCTGCGCCTCGGCCTGCACATCAAGGCCGGCTCCGTTCACGGTCAGCGCGTCAATGCGGGTCGCTTCCCCGCTTGCAGCGGTGAGTTTGAACGCGCCATCGATGTTGGCCCCCAACGCATCGGCCAAGGCGTCATCATCTAGGGTTAAACCAGTGGCGCCATAGGTCAGGTCAGTTGTGATGTCGCCTGTGTCAGCTTGGATCACACCACCGCCAGCAAGCGTTAGGGTGTCAATCCGCAACCCGTCACGGCTGAATTCGCGTGCGGCAATATCTATTTCCCAATCGTCTGACAGCTCGGCATCAAAGCCAAGCGTCAAATCGGCATTGGCGACATAGGTTTTGGTCCCCGACAGGGGCAACAACACGTCTTGCCCATCGGTTGATGCCATTTGCCCGGTCAGGTTGAAACGATTTGGAAAACCGTCAGCGTCGATTTGCGCCGATCCCTGTAAGGCCAGCGACTGCGTGGATAAATCAAGCGCCTCAAGGTCGAATCCGCCGTCCGCACGCGCCAGTCCACGCGCGATCAACCCGACATCAGAGCCAAAGAAGGTTTGATATTCAGGCGCAAACAGGGTGGTGATGTCGCCGCCGATATCAAGATTGAACCCTTGCCCTTCATCGACCTGCCGCAAGTTAAAGTCGCCGGAAATCCGGTCAACGCCGTCGGTAGAAATAGCAAGGTCGGCGGTGAAATCATCAAGGGGTGCATCCGCCTGAAGCATCAATCCAACGGCCGGCCTGCCGGGCAGGTCGATCAGCCGTGCAACAATGCCGCTTGGCCCTTCGTTAAAGTCCAAATCAATCGCAAGGGTGTTGGTTTCATTGGCATAACCGCCCACCAATCCAAACGCGCCAACTGGTCCATCCAGACGTTGCGCGGATAAATCAAAGCTGGCTTCGCCTCCGCCCAACGAGGCGGCCCCGGCAATTTGCACGCTCAAGGGTTCCCCAACAAAAGTTTCGCCCAATTCCAACCGATCAACCGCAAGCTCGCCAAGCTGAATGCTGACAGGCAGGTCGGGTAGGGCGAAAGGCTCACCGCTTGCTTCGGCGGCAGGCCCGCTGTTTTCGGAAACGGGCGCGCGGGCAATGATGACGGAGCTTGCGCCCAGCGTTTCAACATCAATGACACCACGAAACAGCGCAGAACGGTTCCATTGCAGTACGACGTCCGACAGGGTCAGCCAAACGCCTTCGCTGTCCGCGACCGTCAGTTCAGCGATCCGCGCTTCGGAACTTAGCGCGCCCTCAAAGCCAAGAATGTTGACGGTGCGCGCATCGCCCGACAGGTTGTCTTCGATCAATTCGACGATAAAGCCTTTGTCGACCTCCTCTTGCGAGGATTGCGCCAACACGGCCGCAGGCGCCAAGGCCATGATAAGGGCGAGCCGCTTCAAAACGCTTGTCCGATTCCGATGTAGACCTGCACAGATCGGTAAGCATCGCTGCCTGTCACAGGGGTGCCGATATCCAAACGAATTGGGCCGATCCCTGTATTATAGCGCAGACCAATGCCAGCACCTGCGTGCGAGTCTCCATCTTGCAGCGGCGTCGGCGTGTCGCCGACGTGGCCGTAATCGTAAAACCCAACAAGGCTAATGGCGTCCGTCACATCGACACGGGTTTCCAGTTGGAACCCGGCAAAGGATGTCCCACCGCGGAAGTCGTCATTTGCGTCAGTGATCCCAAGGATGTTGTAGGGTTGTCCACGCACAGTCCCGCCACCACCGGAAAAGAACAGAAAGTCTGCGGGCGCATCGGTGGCATCGGTCCCGATCAAACTGCCGAGTTGGGCGCGGGCCGCGAAAGTGACCGCGTCGTCGGTTCCGACGCTTTTATAGACGCGGGCATCGGCAAAGATACGTGCGCCGTCTTCGCTGTCTTGCAGGCCGATAAAGGGCGTCGCATCCAGATCAAGGTAAAAGCCGGATTTCGTATTCGTCTCAGAATCGCGTTTGTCCCACTCAATCCCGACAGGCAGGGTCAACAGCGTGTAACTGCGCACGCCATCGACGGTTTCCTCGCGGGCGCGCAGTAGGCCGATACCCACATTGGCGATCAAATCTTCGCCGATGTCGCGTGTCAGCTGTGCCTCGGTTGCGATTTTGTCGATGACGAATGTCGGTTCTTCCTCGTGGGAGAGGGTAAAGCTGGCAAGGAAATCTGTCTTCGGCCCATAGATGGCAGGTACCGCAAGGCTGGTCGCCAATTCATAATCGACCCCCCCAGTTTCGCCGCCGATGCCAGAGATTTCGCCATCGACGCGGAACCGTTCTGCCCCGCCAAAGGCATTGCGATGCATCCAGAAGGAGCTGACAGTCAACCCGTCGATGGTGGACAGTTCCAGCCCAAACCCAAAACGGCGCGGTTTGCTTTCGCTGACTGACAAGGAAATAGGCAAGGTGTCGCCCGGGCCAATTTCATCGGCCTCGTTTGCTGTGACAGTGTCAAACGCTCCGGTCTGGCGCAGGCGCTGCACAACTTGTGCTAAGGTCTCGGGCGAATAAACGGCCCCTTCTGGCAATCCCGCGATCCGGGCGATGGCGCTTGTGCGCACTGCCTCGTTTCCGTCGATGGACAATGGGCCGAACGTCAATTGCGGTCCGGGGGTGAGGGTGATGTTTGCATCCAATTGTGTTCGTGGATGATCGGCACGCAGGGTTTGGCCGCTTACCGCGGCCTTTGCGTGGCCTGCGTTGCGCCACGCGGTTACCGCGCTTGTGACTGCATTGCGCGCAACACCAGCGCGTGCAGGTTCACCACTTGCAAAAGCATCTGGCGGGGCCGTACCGGGGGGGAGCGGGGCGATATCCGCCTGACCGAACCGGAACGCAGGGCCGGGGTCCACGGTTATGTTGACTTTTGATACGGCGCTCGGCGCTTGGAGCGGCGCAATCGACGCGGCTTCAATCCCGTTCACGCGGATCGAAATTTCTGGTCCGTAATGCCCAGCGGAATAAAGCGCCGTCAGAATACGCCGGTAATCCGCACGGGCGGCGGCGACGAAATCTTGGGCGGTTGAGGCGTCATCGTCCAAAAGGCTTTGCGTAAGGGAGGCGGCGCGAATTTCCGCGCGCAACTCATCCGCTGCGCTGCCTGTTTCAAAGCTGACGTCTTGGGCAGACGCGGATGCCGCCAAGCAAACGGCAAGCCCTGCTATCGCCAATACGTTTCTTTTGTTCGCACCACCCATGAAACATAGGTACGTCAATCGCCTCTGGAAGCAAGCGGGAACAAACGTTTATCGCGCCCCGTTAGCTTCACTTTTCTGAAATGGGTCAGTTTCGTAACGCACTCCCGCAAGGTAAAGCCCTTGTGGTGGGCAAACCGGGCCGCAGGCGGCGCGATCTTTGGCAGCAAGGGCGTGCGCCACTTGTTGCGGGGACCAAGCCCCCATTCCCACACGTTCCAGCGTTCCAACGATGCTGCGCACTTGGTTGTGCAGAAACGATCGGGCGCGCACATCAAAGGTGATGAACTGCCCATCGGGGCGCAGGGTTTCTGAGATTGTTAAGTGATCCAGCGTTTTCATCGGGCTTTTGGATTGGCAGATGGTTGACCGAAACGTCGTAAAATCATGATGGCCCAACAGGTTTTCAGCGCCTTCTCGCATCGCGTCTAGATCTAGGCGTTGGTTCACGCGCCACATTGTCCCTTCTTCGTGGGTCAAAGGCGCGCGACGGGCCAGCAGGCGAAATTCGTAACAACGTTCCAGCGCGGAAAAGCGGGCGTGCCAGTCGTCGGCAACGGGGGCGCAGTCCAAAATTGCAATCGGTTTCGGCTTTAGATGGTAATTTATTGCCTCTGACAAACGAAACGGATCCCATTCGGCGTCAAGATCGCAATGCGCCACTTGGTTCAGCGCATGCACACCTGCATCCGTGCGCCCGGCGGCGACCACGCTATGGGGACCGGGCTGCAGCTTGGACAAGGCGGTTTCAATCGACCCTTGCACAGAAAACTGGTCTGGCTGACGTTGCCATCCCACAAATGGCGCGCCGTCATATTCTATTTTTAGGGCGTATCTTGGCATGGTCGCGGGCTTAGGGGGCCCTTTCGGCAAAATCAATCCCTACCCAAGCGGCTTTGTGCGGCTTATCTAAGCAAAGTAATTACGAGAAAGGGGCGTCTTTTGGTTATCGCCAATATCGCAGATCAAATTGTCCGTGGGGTTGAGGGGGTCGCAGACACCGTTTCAGCGCCGTTTCGGGATCCTGTCATTCGTCTTGGCGTGACGGGGCTTAGCCGTGCGGGCAAAACCGTTTTTATCACGTCCCTCGTGGCCAATCTGTTGGACCGTGGCCGGATGCCGCAACTACGGGCCGCCGCCAGCGGCGCGATTTCCACAGCCTATTTGCAACCGCAGCCTGACGATACCTTACCACGATTTGAGTATGAGGAACATTTGGGTCGTATCACCGCGAAAGACCCTTCATGGCCAGATGGAACGCGCCAGATTTCCGAACTGCGCGTGTCGATGAAGGTGCAGCCATCCGGCCTTTTGGGCAGTCTCCAAGGCATACGCACGGTGCATTTGGACATCGTGGATTACCCCGGTGAATGGCTTCTTGATCTGGGTCTGATGGATCAGACCTATGCGCAATGGTCCGCAGCCGCCCTTGCCCGTATCCCCGAACGCCCCGGTGGCGATGCCTATTTGCAAGCCTTGGCAGAGGTTGACCCGCAAGCAAAGCTGGACGAACTTATCGCGCAGAATTTGGCGCGCACCTTCACCCAAAGCCTGACCGCCGCCCGTGAGGCGGGGTTTTCCGATTGTTCCCCCGGCCGCTTCCTTTTGCCCGGTGATCTTGCCGGGTCGCCTGTTTTGACATTCGCGCCACTGCCAACGGGCAACAAGCCGCGCAAAAGCCTGATCCGTGAATTTGAACGCCGCTTTGACAGCTATAAACGCAATGTGGTGCAGCCGTTCTTTCGCGATCATTTCTCCAAAATCGACCGGCAGGTCGTGCTTGTCGATGTGCTGGGCGCGATCCATGCAGGCCCCAAGGCGGTTGAAGATATGCGTCAGGCGATGGCAGATATCCTTAGCTCTTTCCGTCCCGGCACCAATGATTTTCTAAGCCGCATTTTCCAAGGGCGGCGGGTGGATAAAATCCTGTTTGCGGCGACAAAGGCCGACCATTTGCACCACGTCCAGCACCCGCAACTGACAGCGATTACGCAAGCGTTGTTGCGCGACGCCAAGGACCGTGCGGATTTCGCAGGTGCTAGCACGCAGGCCATGGCCATTGCCGCGCTGCGCACCACCGTCGAAGAAACGATTGATCATCGCGATGGACCGTTGGACGTCGTGCGCGGGCGACTGCTGGACAACGGCAAGCAGGCCGCGTTTTACCCCGGCGATCTGCCCGATGATCCCAATCATCTGCTGAACCCGGCCAAGGACGGCGCGGAAAAGTGGTTGGATGCAGATTATCAAGTGATGCGTTTCGCGCCCGCACCCTTGACCCTGCGGCCCGGTGATGGCCCGCCGCACATCCGTTTGGATAAGGCGGCCGAGTTCCTGTTTGGAGACAAGTTATGAGTAAAGGCCCGGTTTTGATCGACCTTGAGGCAGATGCGCCCGTCGCCTCACCATCGACCGCCCCCGCAGTTCCCGATCTGGGGGAGCCGCAGTCAGAGGCGGCGATGCAAAAGGTCGCCGCGATTGCGGCCCGCAAGCCGTCTGTTCTGGCCCGCTGGTTTTGGTCCTTGTTGGTGACGCTTGTCGGCTTTATCGTTTCTATCGCGGCGTGGAATTATATCACTGGCCTATTGGCGCAATCCCCGGTCTTGGGGATCATTGCGATGGTCTTGATTGCGTTATTTTGCTGTGTCCTTTTGGCGATTGCGTTGAAAGAACTATCCGCCTTTGCTCGGCTCAAGCGCGTTGATCGGGTGCAAACCAGTGCCCAAGCCGCGCTAACGGACGGCGATCTTCCGACCGCACGCAAATCGGTGGATCAGATGATCCGCCTTTATTCCGGGCGCGATGATGTCAAATGGGGGCGCGAGACGTTTAACGCACAAAAGGGCGATCAATTGGATGCAGAAAGCCTGCTGACGCTCGCAGAACGGAGCTTTCTTGAACCGCTAGACGGACGCGCCGCGAAGGAAGTTGAAGCCGCAGCGCGCCAAGTCGCGACGGTGACGGCGATTGTGCCGCTGGCCTTAGCGGACGTGCTTACAGCGCTGACGTCAAACATTCGCATGATCCGCCGGATTGCAGAAATTTACGGGGGCAGGGCTGGCACGTTTGGGAGTTGGCGTCTGACCCGGACCGTGTTGACGCATCTTGTCGCGACAGGCGCTGTTGCTGTTGGCGATGATCTGATCGGATCGGTGGCAGGCGGTGGTGTGTTGTCCAAAGTTTCCCGCCGGTTTGGCGAAGGGGTGATCAACGGTGCGCTGACCGCGCGCGTCGGTGTTGCCGCGATCGAAGTGTGCCGCCCATTGCCGTTTCACGCGCTGAAAAAACCCTCTGTCACGGGTTTAGTGAAACGCGCGATGACGGGCCTTTTCAACCGTCAATAGAACCGTGGCGCGGGACCCAGCGGCAGCGGCCCTGCGGACACAAACCCATCGCGAAAGATCAGCGGAACGTCCAGCGTGTCGCTGCCGCCCGACAAAAGGGCGGCAACATTGCGGTACGTGTCACCCAAGTTTGGGTCCAAAACGCCGGACCGCGTCAGGGTGGCGATCACTTGTTCCCAATTTGCTATGGTCAGGGTTATGCGCCCGGCTGGAACACCAGCAATGACGTCCAAATCGCCCTTGGCGCGCAGCAAAACGTCGTCCCATTTCAGGGTAATGTCGTTGACCGACAGCATTGTCGGCACGACAGGGTCTGTTTCCATGGCGGCAAAAGTTGCGCGGTTTAGTGGTTTATCGAATGTCAGAACCGCATCAGCAGTCAGGAATTCAATCGGTGTGGTATCCAGGGTGACCTCGCGCAGTTCTGCATATAGATCATAAGACGTCTCACCACTAGCAGAAGGGCGCATCGCCGCCAGCAGGCGGACAACATCCAACGACCAATTGAGGGTGGAGGCGATTCGTATCTGGTCCCCCTCAGCGGTGAACCCTTGATAGGTCAGATCGGTTGACGCCGCGACCTTGGTACTGGCCCGCAACTTATCCGCGGTGATGGTCAATTCTTGGCCGGGCAAATCTAGCGTTTGCGTATCGGGCAGGACGGCGATGACCTCATTCGGGGCATAGCTCAGCGCAAAGCTTTGCACGAATGGCGCGCGATAGCGCCAGTTGCCCGTGGGCGGCGCAAGTGTCAGGTCGGTCAGCGTGGTGTCAAACCGTGACGGGTACCCTTTGGTCGACAGCTCCGACAGATCAATTTGCCACCCTTGATCTTGCATCTGCGCAATCGCGTTTTGCGCGCCATTGCTGACAGAGCGGGAGCCAACAGCCCAATAGCCGCTGTAAACTGCGGCCAAAACCACCACGATGATCGTCAATCTGCGCATCTGCTGCCCCTTTTAGTCTTGCCTTGGACAGTGTTTAAGACGCCAATCAACAAAGGACCAGTCACATGGCGCTATGGGTGTTTGGCTATGGATCATTGCTATGGAACCCGGGCTTTGAACCGGTAGAGCGCAGACGCGCTGTCTTGCGGGATTTTCACCGCAGCTTTTGCATGTTGTCGATCCACCATCGTGGCACCGTTGACCAACCGGGGCTTGTTCTGGCGTTAGACGCAGCACCGGGCGGGCAATGCACGGGTGTCGCGTTTCGGGTGGCAGCGGCGGATGAAGACGCCGTTTTGCAATACCTGCGCGAGCGGGAGCTGATCTCATCCGCCTATTACGAAGATACCTTGCAAGTGACGTTGGAGGACGGGGCACAGGTCCCCGCACTTTGCTACATTATCAACCGGGATCATGAACAATACTGCCAATTCGATCTGGAAACGCAGGCGCAAATGATTGCGCGGTCTGTTGGCGGGCGTGGCCCAAATCCGGAATATCTTTACAACACTGCCGATCATCTTGATCAGATGGGGATCAAAGATGACGATATGCGCTGGCTTGTTGGCCGTGTGCGTGCAATTTTCAAATCGGATTAACTATTTTAGTCCGTTGGAAGTCCAACTAAGGTCGCGCCTACGATGACTAGTCAGGAAACCCCATATTTACGCGCCCCACGTGAGGCGCAGTATGTTGTCCGCTTTTCGCAACCGATCCGTCAGATCGTCTTTATGCTGGCGGTGCTGGGTTTTGTAAGCGCGGGGTTCTACCTTGGCCTTGAACAGATCACCGCGATTTTTCAGGCGAATATCTATCTCAACGGGGCGATTGTTTTTGTCTTTTTGATTGGGGTTCTTTCGACATTCCGACAGGTCTGGCAGTTGATCAAGTCTGTGCAATGGATCGAAGGGTTCGCAGGTGAACGGGTCGGTGCTGATTTGGTTGCCGCGCCGTCCCTTTTGGCGCCGTTGGCCACATTGCTGAAAACGCGCGGGGCGCGATCGCAAATTTCATCGGGCTCCAGCCGCTCAATCCTGGACACTGTGGCACAACGAATTGATGAAGATCGCGAAATCACGCGTTACATCGGCAATACGCTGATCTTTCTTGGTCTGTTGGGCACATTCTATGGCTTGGCCACCACCGTTCCGGCCTTGGTCGAAACGATCCGTTCGCTAGCCCCGTCTGAGGGCGAAAGCGGGGCGGCAGTCTTTACGCGGCTGCAACGCGGTTTGGAAAGCCAGCTTGGCGGTATGGGAACGGCGTTTTCATCCTCTCTCTTGGGGTTGGCTGGATCCCTTGTCGTTGGATTGCTGGAACTCTTTGCAGGGCATGGCCAGAACCGTTTCTACCGCGAATTGGAAGAATGGCTATCCACCATCACCCGCGTTGGGTTCGCATCCGGCGACGGTACAGGTGACGACGCAGGCGTGATGGCCAGCTACGTTGATCACATGGCAGAGCAGATGGACGCCCTGCACCAAAGCCTTGCCGACTCAGAGGCCAAACGTGCAGAGATGAACACGCTGCTTGCTGATAAGGTCGAAGCCATGTCTGCCGGCGGCACCGAAGAAACCAACGCATTGCTGCAGCAGGTCGCCGCAGGCCAGCAAGAGCTGATCGAGCGGTTGAAAGATGGCGCAGGCGACGGCATGGATGCAGAAAGCCGGATGCGTCTACGTTCCATTGATGTGCAGATGTTGCGTTTGTTGGAAGAACTGTCAGCAGGACGACAAGAAAGCACCGCAGGCATCCGTGGCGACCTTGCCACGCTGACCCGTGCGCTGCATCGCGCCACCAATAGCGAGAAATAACCATGGCCCTATCGCGCCGGCCAACCCAGCGTTTCAACACCGCCATTTGGCCGGGGTTTGTAGATGCGATGACCGGGCTTTTGCTGGTGCTGATGTTTGTGCTGACCATCTTTATGGTGATCCAATTCGTTCTGCGCGAAGAAATCAGCGGCCAAGCCAGCCTTTTGTCAGAACAGGAAAACCAGCTTAACAGCTTATCGGATGAGGTGGCTGGCCTTGCGTCGGCCCTGGGATTGGCCAACACAGAAAACGCAGGACTGAATGCGCGATTGACGGATCGCGATGATCAGTTGGATTCCCAGCGCAGCGAATTGGCCAATATGCGCACCGAACGGGCGCTCCTGACGGCGCGGTTGGCGGAACAAATGGCCTTGGGTAATCGGTTGCAAGACGAACTCACAACCGCCCAAAGTGAGATCACAGGTTTTGAGGCGCAAGTCGCGGGCCTGCTTGCCCAACAATCCGAAGCGGTTGCCAATATCGCCGAATTGGAAAGCCGCGAAGCGTCTTTGCTAACCCAGCAAGAGGCGCTGAACCTTGCACTAGCACAAGCGCGCGATGAAATCGACGAAGGCGTGGAAAGTGCCCGACTGGCAGCGGCTCAGCGCGAAGCGCTGGAAAGCATGATCGCGGACTTGGAACAGACGCAAGAATTGGACACAGCCACAATCGCACGGCTCGAAGCGTCGCAAGCTGCCGGAGAAAGCCGCATAACCGAATTGGAAGCAGCCCGTTTGGCAGAAATCGCAGCGGCACAGGCACTGCGTGACAGATTGGAAAACGCCGATACCGAACTGACGGCCATGACATTGGCGTTGGAGGAACAAAGGAAAGAGGCGGAAGAAACGCTCACCCTTCTGGCCGCCACACAAGGCGCGCGCGATGATTTGACCACCAACCTTGCCGCCGCCTTGCTAGCCCAGCAAACCGCAGAGGCCGAAACTGGGGAATTGTCCGCGCAATTGGATGCGATTCTGGCAGAGCAGGGATCAAACCAAGAGGCGCTGAATGCCCGCTTGGCAAACGAGGAAGCGTTGCAGGCGCAGCTTGCAGCTGCCCTTGCGGCGCAGCAAGAAAGTGATCAAACGGCCGAGGGTCTGCAAAATGATCTGGCGGCGGCCCTGCTGGCACGGGAACGCTTGCAGACTGTAGTCGATGACCTAAGCGGTGAAAACGCCGATGTGGCGACGACCATGACGGACCTGCGCGAAGATCTTGCCGCCGCCCTCGCCGCCCAAGACGATTTAACCAGCGAGGCCGACCGCCAAGCCGCGTTATTGGCGCAGGCCAACACGCAACTGTCGCAAGAAGAAGCGTTGTCTGCTGAGGCGCAACGCCAAGTCGCCCTTTTGAATGAACAAGTCCTCGAATTGCGCAACCAAGTGGGCACCTTGCAAACGCTGTTGGATGTGGCCAGCGAAGCGGACGAAAACGCGCAGGTGCAAATCGCCGAACTTGGCACGCAGCTGAACACAGCGCTCGCTCGCGCCACGGCCGAAGAACGCCGCGCGCGCCTGCTAGAAGAAGCCGCGCGTTTGAAAGCAGAAGAAGAAAATGCGCTTTTGGCAGCTGAAGCTTTGAACTTGCAAAGATTTCGCTCGGATTTCTTTGGCAAGTTGCGTGAGGTGCTCGAAGGCCAAGACGGCGTGCAAATTGTCGGCGACCGTTTTGTTTTCTCGTCCGAGGTTCTGTTTGCGGCGGGGCAGGCAGAGCTCTCACCGCAAGGGGAGGCAGAAATTGCGAACGTGGCCAGCATCCTGCGGCAAATCTCTGATGAAATTCCCAGCGACATTGATTGGGTTATTCGCGTTGACGGGCATACCGATAATGTTCCCGTTTCTGGGGCTGGAGCGTACCAAGACAACTGGGAGCTAAGCCAAGCACGCGCGCTATCTGTGGTGCGCTTTATGCAAGATAGTCAAGGAATCGCGCCGCAACGGCTTGCCGCCAACGGCTTTGGTGAATACCAGCCGTTGAACCCGGAAAATTCAGCCGAGGCGCGCGCGCAAAACCGTCGGATTGAACTAAAGCTCACTGAACGCTAACGCCCGATCGTGACCGTTGCTGTTGCGCTATCCAAAACCGTACCGTCGCGCATCAGGGTGAACGTGCCGTCATAACTGCCCGCTGGAAAGCCACCAGTCGGGGCCTTCCGCCCGCCTGCGCGAAACAGCAGGGCCTGCGGCCTGTCCAAGGCGCCCCGCGTTTCAAAGCGATAGCCGTTTGGCCCGCGAAAGCTGATGATCACCTCATCGCCCAGTTGGCTGGCAAACATATACCCCCACATCACAAGGGCTGGGGCATCGCAGGGCAGGTCAGCCTCATGCGCTGTCCCGGCTGGACGCTTGGGGAAATCCCAGCGGCAATCACGCCACCCTCAGGCACCAAAAGCGGTGCATCCCAAAGGGTATCCTGATCCTCGACACCGCAGGCGATCACACCGTCAGGATCAAAGGGGTCAACCTCTTGGCCGTTTTGTCGAACGGACAAATGTAAATGTGGGAATTGCGTTTTGCCAGACAATGCAACTTGCCCAATCACATCGCCAGCTTGCACGCGTTGGCCTTCGCGCAGGTCGATTGATCCCTTGGCCAAGTGGCAATATTGCGTTTCAAAACCGTTTTCATGGGTCAAGACGACGCCATTGCCACATTCGCGGCCTGTGACATCGGGCGTATCGTTGACCACAGAATATCGTCCATCCCATCGCGCAGGCCTCGCACAATGCCATCCGCAGCGGCCAAAACGTTCACACCCTCGGCTTGCTGCACCAATGAGATGAGGCCAAAATCAGTGCCCTTGTGACCGTTATACGACATGCTGGAACAGCGAAAATCAGAGACGCCAGCGCCGGATATATGATCAAGGAATTGTTGGACATAACAGGTTTGCCCAAGCACGCAGTCAATCGGCTGTTGCAAAGCAAAGTCTGCAACAGCCGAGGTTGAGAATAGGACGCTGGCGGCGAACGTGGCCGGCTTCATCAATCGGCGGTCAGCAAGGGCGGCTTGTCGCCACTGTCTTGGATACGACCCTGTTCGGGTTCCGTTATCCGCAGATCAAGTTCGCCGTCTTTCACACCGACACGCACAAGGCCGCCTTTGGTCAGTTTGCCAAACAGCAATTCTTCGGCCAGCGGTTTCTTGATGTGTTCTTGAATAACACGACCCAAGGGGCGCGCGCCCATCTTGTCGTCATACCCTTTGTCCGCCAACCATTGCGCGGCTTTCGGTGTCAGTTCGATATGGACGTTACGGTCAATCAGCTGCGCCTCAAGCTGCAGAACAAACTTTTCGACAACCCGCAGGATCACATCCTTTGGCAGCGTGCTAAAGGAAATAACAGCGTCCAGTCGGTTGCGGAATTCGGGCGTAAAGGTGCGTTCAATCGCGGCGGTGTCTTCGCCTTCGCGACCATCGCGGTTAAAGCCCATGGCGTTTTTGTTCAGCTCTGCCGCACCCGCGTTGGATGTCATGATCAGGATCACATTGCGGAAATCCGTGGTGCGCCCGTTGTGATCTGTCAGCTTACCATGGTCCATGACTTGCAGCAGAATGTTATAGACATCCGGATGCGCCTTTTCCATTTCGTCCAACAACAACACGCAGTGTGGGTTCTGGTCGATGCCATCCGTCAACATACCGCCCTGATCAAACCCGACATAGCCGGGAGGGGCGCCAATCAAGCGGCTGACGGCGTGCTTTTCCATGTATTCCGACATATCAAAGCGCAGCAATTCAACGCCCAAAGTATCCGCCAATTGCTTGGCCACTTCGGTTTTACCCACGCCTGTTGGCCCTGCGAACAGGTAGTTGCCAATCGGCTTTTCCGGCTCCCGCAGACCCGCGCGCGCCAGTTTGATTGCAGAGGAGAGCGCTTCGATCGCTTTGTCCTGTCCGAACACGACGCGTTTCAGCGAGATCTCAAGATCTTTCAGAACCTCGGCATCATCCTTGCTGACGTTCTTGGGCGGGATACGAGCGATTTTCGCAACGACCGCTTCAATCTCTTTCGTGCCGATGGTTTTGCGGCGCTTGGATTCAGCCACCAGATGCTGTGCGGCACCGGCCTCATCAATGACGTCAATCGCTTTATCGGGCAACTTGCGATCATTGATATAACGGGCCGACAAATCAACCGCGGATTTAATCGCGTCGGCTGTGTATTTGATCTGATGGTGATCTTCGAAATAGGTTTTGATCCCGCGTAAAATCTTGATTGCATCCGCGACGGATGGTTCATTCACGTCGATCTTTTGGAACCGACGCGACAACGCGCGATCCTTTTCAAAGTGCTGGCGGAATTCTTTGTACGTGGTTGATCCCATGCAGCGCAGCTTGCCACCCTGCAACGCAGGTTTCAGCAAGTTGGACGCATCCATCGCACCACCTGAGGTGGCACCGGCACCGATCACCGTGTGAATTTCGTCGATGAACAAGACGGCATCGTCGTGATCTTCCATCTCCGTCATCACAGCCTTGAGCCGTTCTTCGAAATCGCCGCGATAGCGTGTGCCCGCCAAAAGCGCGCCCATATCGAGAGAGTAAATGATCGTCTTGGACAACACCTCTGGCGTTTCGCCGCGCACGATTTTGTACGCCAGACCTTCGGCAATCGCGGTTTTCCCAACGCCGGGATCACCCACCAAAAGCGGGTTGTTCTTGCGACGGCGGCACAACACTTGAATGCAACGCTCAACCTCATGGGCGCGACCAATCAGTGGATCAACATCGCCTTTGGCCGCTTTGGTGTTCAAATCCACGCAATATTTGGCCAGCGCGCTTTCTTTTTCCTCACCGCCCCCTTCGGTGGTCATTTCTTCATCGTCGGTAGACCCCTGCAGCGGGCGAGATTCGCCAAATGCCGGGTCTTTTGCCACGCCATGGGCGATAAAGTTCACCGCGTCATACCGGGTCATATCCTGTTCTTGCAGGAAATACGCCGCATTAGATTCACGTTCGGCGAATATGGCGACAAGGACGTTCGCACCTGTCACTTCGGTGCGACCAGAGGATTGCACGTGGATCGCAGCACGCTGGATTACACGCTGAAATGCAGCTGTTGGAACGGCTTCTGATCCTTCCACTTCGGTTTCCAAGGTGGATAGATCATCTTCGATAAAATCTTCGAGGTCTTTGCGAAGATCATCCAGATCGACAGAACAAGCCCGCATCACACGCGCAGCGTCCGGTTCATCAATCAGCGACAGCAACAAATGCTCTAGCGTTGCCAACTCATGCTTGCGCGCATTGGCGAGGGCCAAGGCTCCATGAATGGACTGTTCTAGCGTTGTTGAAAATGATGGCACGTTTGGTGCTCCTTCA
>CAKZVL010000103.1 GCA_937922155.1 uncultured Paracoccaceae bacterium
CGCACGCGAGGCATCGCGCAGCTGCGCACGAATGCTCTGCACAAATGCGCAAAACCCTGCCAAAACCACACAAAATGCGGGCGAGATATGCGCGAGTTGTGGCAAAAGCCGAAACATTTCCTCACAGAAAAAAACCGCGCATCAGATTGTGATGCACGGTTGTTTCAAGCCAATCGCCGCCGCGTGAGCGTTTATGTCGGTATGTGTCGAAACCCTCCCACCGCTGTGAGGGAATCTTACAGTTAATTTAGCAATCCAGCGTGCTGCATCGCCGCTTTCATCTTGGTTTTGGTACTGTCGGACAGCCCAACTAGCGGCGCGCGGACCTCATCATTGATCAAACCCAGCAAGGACATCCCGTATTTCGCACCGCACAGGCCCGGTTCTGTGAAAATCGCCTCGTGCAAGGGCTGCAGCCGATCTTGGATCGCCAGCGCGCCCGGATAACCCCCCGTCAGCGTCGCCATTTGCAATTCTGCGCACAGTTTGGGCGCGACATTGGCGGTGACAGAGATGCAGCCAACCCCGCCTTGGGCATTAAACCCGATGGCGGTGGGGTCTTCGCCGGACAGTTGGATGAAATCCGTCCCGCAGGTGCGGCGCTGTTGCGGCACGCGCGACAGATCTGCGGTCGCATCTTTGACGCCGATGATCATTTCATGCTTGGCGAGTTCTGCCATCGTGTCCACAGACATATCAACGACAGAGCGTGGTGGGATGTTATAGATGACAATCGGCAATCCAACCTCTGCCGCGGCCAGAAAATGTGCGATCAGGCCCTTTTGCGTGGGCTTGTTATAATAGGGTGTCACCACCAAAGCCGCATTTGCGCCGGCTTTTTTGGCGGCTTTGGTCAGGCGCACGGTTTCTGCGGTGCTGTTGGACCCGGCCCCTGCGATAACAGGAATGCGCCCTGCGGATTGGGTCACCACCGTTTCCACGACCAGATCGTGTTCTTCGTGGGATAATGTCGGGCTTTCCCCGGTGGTCCCTACAGGCACCAAACCGTTGCTGCCTTGATCAATATGCCAATCGACAAGTTTTTTTAGCGCATCCAGATCGACTTTGCCGTTCGCAAACGGCGTGACGAGGGCAGGTAAAGAACCTTGGAACATGACGCACTTCCTTGTTGTGGTGGCGCATTAATCGCACCTGTGAAAATCCGGCGGACCCTAGACCGGTTTCTGCCTGTTGCCAAGATTGTGCGTGGCCAAGTTGGGCAAGGAACCCTAGGTTGCCGTGAATCGGTTTAAGAGGGCAGCATGCGTCTGATACTTTTGATTACTTTCTTCCTTTTGGGAACGGCAGCAGGCGCGCAAACCCAACCTGCCGCTGGCGTGGATGCGGTAAAAGCTGCGGGCCGGGGGGATCACAGTGCCGCGCGGGGTTTGGCGCTGTCGTTGGACACGCTGACGCTGGACCTTGTCACATGGATGCGCCTGCGCGATGGCGAAGGTGTGTTTGATGACTATCGACTGTTTGTGCGCACCCGCCCCGATTGGCCGGGCATGGACCGTATTCGCGCCAACGGGGAGGAATTGATTGAAAAGGGGCATGATCCGGCAGAGGTTTTGCGCTGGTTTGGCGATTTGCGTCCCCAGACGGGCGAAGGGGCTGTGCGACTGGCCGAAGCTTTCATCGCCCGCGGCCAGCCGAGTTTGGCGCGTGACATTATCGAACAGGCTTGGCTGACCCTGCGCCTGAGCAGTGCGGGACAAGCCGCGATCGTGGAAGGGTTCGGTGATATTGTTGCTCCCTTGCACGCGGATCGTGTCGATGACCTGCTGTGGCGCTGGCGCACGGATGACGCAAAACGCATGTTGCCGCTGTTGGACGATGATCAAAGGGCGCTGGCAGAAGCGCGATTGGCCTATATCACCAAAGCGTCCAACATTGATGCCAAGCTCGACGCGGTGCCAAAGGCATTGCGCGATCATCCGGGGCTGGCCTATGACCGTTTCAACTGGCTGTCGGATCAAGGCAGTCGGACAGATGCGGTTGCCCTGATCCGCGAACGATCCACCAGTGCTGCGGCATTGGGCGTTCCGTTTCGCTGGTCTGGCTGGCGGCGATCGCTTGCGCGGTGGGAAATGCGCCAAGGCCGCCCGGAGGTGGCGTATGAGCTTGCCTCGCAACATTATCTGAGCGAAGGCACGTCATTCGCGGATCTGGAATGGATCGCAGGGTATGTCGCGCTGACCTATTTGGACGATCCTTCTAAAGCGCTTGACCATTTCCAGACCGCACGTGCCGCGATCAGTTCCCCGATTTCAGTGTCACGCATGGCCTATTGGACAGGGCGTGCCTTGGATGATCTGGACCAACCCTCGACAGACGCATATGGCGAGGCTGCCCAGCACCAAACAGCCTTCTACGGATTGCTTGCGGCGGAAAAGCTGGGGATGTCGCTCAACCCCGTCCTTACCGGACGCGATGATGCGGATGATTGGCAGACGTCCGGCCTGCTTGACGATGATTTGGTGCGTGCGGGGTTACTGTTGTTAGAGGCTGGAGAGCGCGGCGCAGCGGTGACGTTTTTCGTCGACATTGCAAAACGGCTGCCCGCCGACGATCTTGCCCGCCTTGGCGCTCTGCTGGACGAACAGGATGAAACCTTTTTCGAGGTCCTGATCGGCAAGGCCGCCGTGACCCAAGGCGTGCTGGTTCCCTCAATCTATTTTCCGATCCATGCGCTGGCGGAGATGGACCTGCCGGTTGAACCTGCGCTATCGCTTGCCGTCGCGCGACGGGAAAGTGAATTTAACCCCGTTGTGGGCAGTGCCGTTGGCGCACTAGGCCTGATGCAATTGATGCCCCCCACAGCGCGTGAGGTTTCAGGATTCATTGGCGAACCCTACAGCCGCGCCAAACTGACCGCTGATTGGGAATACAACGCGCGCCTCGGCGCGAAATACCTTGAGATATTGCAAGACCGCTTTGGCCCCGGCCCTGTCATGATCGCCGCAGGCTATAACGCCGGGCCCAGCCGTCCAGAGATTTGGATGGATGAACGCGGGGATCCGCGTCTGGGTGAGGTGGATGTAGTGGATTGGATCGAACACATTCCATTTCGCGAAACCCGAAATTACGTGATGCGCGTGGCGGAATCGATCCCCGTTTATCGCGCACGCCTAAGTGGTGAGGTTGGACGCATTCAATTCACCCGGCTTTTGATCGGTGAAAAACCATTGATCCGCCCAGAGCTGCGCCCAACTACGCTGTCCGTTCCCGCCACAGAGTGAACAGGCCCGCCGCCACAACAACACTTGCCCCAAACAGTACATTCGGGGCGAGCGTTTCGCCAAAGATCGTAATCCCGATGGCGGTGGCGAACACAAGGTGCAGATAGGCGAACGGTTGCACCGCACTTGCCTCTGCCACTTCGTACGTGCGGATCAACAGCCAATGGCCCGAGGCACCGGTTAGGCACAGCAACCCCATCCAGACCCAATCGGCGGCGATCATCGGCTCCCAAAACCAAATACCCGCAATCGTTAGCGCGACAGCGCCCACCGTTCCTGTCCAGAAAAACGATGTGGCCGTCGTATCCTTGCGCGCGGCAAAGCGGGTCAGCAGCGCATAAAGCGCGAACATCAGGGCAGAGCAGACAGCAAACAGTGAGGCCGGTGAAAACACGCCGCGCCCCGGTTGCAAAATGATCAAAACGCCGATGAAGCCCACACCAATCGCTGTCCACCTGCGCCAGCCGACCTTTTCCCCTAAAATCGGGCCGGACAGGGCGGCGACGATCAACGGATAGGCGGCAAAGATGGCATGCGCCTCGACCAAGCCCAAATAGATGAACGCGGCGACCATGATGCAAATCTCAGCAGACAGCAGGAGCCCGCGAAACGCCTGCAACACAGGTTGCGCGGTCGCCGCCGCCGCGCGGATGGAGCCTGATTTGCGCCGCGCAATCGCGATGACAAAGGCGGCAAAGAACCAATAGCGGATCATCACCACCATCAGCACGTTATATTCCCCCGCCAAGTGGCGCGAGATTCCGTCTTGGATCGCAAACACCACCATCGTCGCGGTCATCAGGGCCAGCCCAAGGCGGATGTTGTTCTGCATCAGCCGGGCTTTCGCGCGCGGGTCATATGGCGTTTGCGCCCGTAACCGGGCACGCGCACAACCTCTAGCCCGGCATCCTGCAAGGCGCGGCGCACGTGACCTGCGGCAGTGTAAGTCGCCAGCGTGCCGCCGGGTTTCAAATGGTCGGCAACCGCGGCCATTAGCGGCGCTTCCCACAGTTCGGGGTTCTTGGCGGGCGAAAATCCGTCTAGAAACCACGCATCAGCGCGTCCGTCCCATGTGGGCAACGTGTCCCGCGCATCGCCTTCGATTATGGTCAGTACAACGTCATCTGCCCCCGTCAGACCATCCAAGGGCAGGTCAGGGAAATGCGTCAGCGCTGCCGCGCGGTCACTCAGCAACATGGGAAAGGCTTCAAAACTTGTGAAATGCAGCTTGCCGGGAACGGCGGCGCTGCGAAACGCGGCCAAGGTCGCCAGAAAATTCAGCCCCGTTCCAAAGCCAAGCTCTGCCACATGAAACCCGTCGCAAAACCGCGCTGGCAAATCATTGCCCGCAAGAAAAACGTGCTGCGTCTCCTCCAGCCCGTTTTGTAAGCTAAAGTATGGATCATCAAAGGTCGTGGACACCGGAACCGGGCCGTTCCATTCGATTTGGGCTGTCTGGTCGTGCATGGTGAAATGCCTTAGAGCGTTCGTTAGGCAATCTGCGGCGGGATCAACCAAATGGCAACGGCAGAAGTGACAGTGATGGGCGCTGGCGTGTTCGGTCTTTCGATTGCGTTTGCCTGTTTGCGCCGTGGGGCATCGGTGCAGGTGATTGACCCAAACGGTGTGGCAACAGGCGCATCGGGTGGGATCGTCGGTGCCTTGGCCCCGCATGTGCCCGAACAATGGAACAGCAAAAAACAGTTTCAATTCGAAAGCCTTTTGATGGCAAAGGCGTTCTGGGGCGATGTCGCAGACATCTCTGGCGATGATCCGGGATACGTCCGCTCTGGCCGCGTGCAACCCGTGATGGATGCGACGGGGTTGGCGCTTGCGCAGCAACGGGCGCTGACTGCTGTGACCCATTGGGGCGATGCTGCCGCGTGGAACGTCGAACCCGCAACAGGCGCGGATTGGGAACCAACCTCACCCGTGGGCAGCGTCGTGCGCGATAGCTTGTCGGGCCTCATCCATCCGCGTCAGGCGACGCTCGCCTTGGCCAAAGCGGTTCAGACCTTGGGTGGTGCCATCCTGACTGACGGGTCCCCGCAAGGGCGCATCATCTGGGCAACAGGCTGGGCCGGATTGCAAGAGATGACAGCGCAGCACACACGCCAAATCGGCACCGGGGTCAAAGGGCAAGCGGCCCTCATCCAATTTGACGCCGCAGGCGCGCCGCAGCTTTTTGCAGATACACTCCACATCATTCCTCACCTCGACGGAACCGTCGCCATCGGTGGCACGACAGAGCGGACGTTTGATCACCCAACCCAAACCGACGACGCGCTAGAACAGCTGCTCACCCGCGCCTTTGCTGCGATGCCCGTGCTTGCCAACGCGCCGATCATCGAACGCTGGGCTGGCGTGCGTCCGCGCAGCCGGTCCCGCGCCCCGATGCTTGGCGAACATCCGTATCGCGCCGGTGAGTTCGTGGCCAACGGCGGCTTCAAAATCGGTTTCGGCATGGCCCCGAAGGTGGGTGAGGTCATGGCCGATCTGATCCTTGACCAGCGGGTCACCTATCCACCAGAATTTGACGCCGCACGCTCGCTCTAAGCCTAGCGTGCATTCGCCGTCATACATTGCCGCCCACCGGGCCCGCGCACCCAAGCGGTGCCATCTTTCCAGCACAGCGTCGCGGTCTCGTGGTGCATCAGCGGGGCCGTGGCGCGATAGCTAAACTCACGCAATGTGCCCAGCTTCATCTGCGCCAGTTGCATCAGGTAATGCGCCAAGAGCGGGCCATGCACGACCAGACCGTCATACCCTTCAACCTCGCGGGCATACGCCTCATCATAATGAATGCGGTGACCATTGAAGGTCAGCGCCGAATAGCGAAACAAAAGCGTGCTATCAAAGGTGACCTCAAACGCGTCGTCTTCATCGACGGGCGCTTGCGGCGGCATCGCGGCGGCGGACCCGGCAGGGCGATAAACGATGTCTTGATATTCCGTCACGGCGAGGGCTTGTCGCTGTTTGATCTCATGCTTGAGGGTCACAAACGCTAGGGGGCCGCTGCGCCCTGTCTTGCGGGTCAGGGCTTCGGCCGTTGTGATTTTTTCCGCCTTTGATCCTGCCCGCAATGGCGTGTGGAAAATCAGCCGCCCTGCCGCCCACATCCGGCTGGGCAGGCCAAGGTCGGGGATCAGCCGCCCCGTGGCAGGGTGCCCATCCGCGCCCAATGCATCGCGGGGCTGGGCATCCCAGAAATAGATCTGATGAAAAAACGGCGGCAGCGTATCGCCTGTTTGAATCGTCGGTGTATCGCCCAAAGCGGCCTGTAATGCCCGGGCGCGCGATGGGTCGAATACATCAAAATGTTGCAGCTGACGGGCCTGTCCTTTGGTCATGACGCCTGATTAAATCAAACGAGCCACCTCTGCCAGTGGGGGCTAAATCGCGCGGCGCAGATCGGCCATAAGAGCGATCAAGGCTTTGTCGTTGATCGCATTGTTCAAAGTCCCGTCGTCATCAAACGCAGTTGAACTCGCCGCGACGAGGACTTCTGGACCTTGCAACAGCAAAGGGCGAAACGCCATCAACGCAAGGCGCAAGGAAAACTGCGCCCGTTCCCCACCTGCGCGTCCAGCAGTGGCGGACATGATCGCCACGGGCTTATCCTTCCAAGGTGCTCCTTCGGTCCGGCTGACCCAATCCAGTGCGTTCTTCAAAACACCGGGGATCGCTTTGTTGTATTCCGGGGTGGCGATAATGACGGCATTTGCTGATTTGATTTGATCAGATAGGGTCTGCGCCTCTGCCGGGACGCCGGAGGCTTCCTCAAGGTCACCATCATACAGCGGCATACGCAGATCGCCTTCAATAAATGTATCGGGCGCAAAATGCTTGGCCGCGTGGCGGATCAGCTTGGTGTTGGTGCTGCTTTTGCGCAAAGCGCCGGAAATACCGAGGAGGGTGGTCATACATAAACGTCCTTTTCTACTTGGCCTGAAATGTAGAGCAAACGCGCACCGCAGCAACCGACTTGTCTGTACATCACCGCTGGACCATTGTGCCCTAATTGACAGGAAGGAAACGACGATGCGGCACGGTGGACAAATTTTGGTGGATCAGCTGAAAAAGCTGGGCGTGCGGCGCGTGTTTTCGGTGCCAGGCGAAAGCTTTCTGCCGGTGCTGGATGGCCTGCACGACAGCGGCATCCAAAACGTCGTCTGCCGCCACGAAGGTGGCGCTGCGATGATGGCCGAAGCGATGGGCAAGATGACGGGCGAGCCGGGCATATGTTTTGTCACCCGTGGACCGGGCGCCTGTAACGCATCAGCGGGTGTGCACGTCGCCATGCAAGACAGCACGCCGATGATCCTGTTCGTGGGGCAAATCGACAATCGACAAACAGATCGTGAGACGTTTCAAGAAGTCGATTATCGCCAGATGTTTGGTGGGCTGGCCAAATGGGTGGCGCAAGTGGATACGACAGCACGGCTGCCCGAATACATCGCCCGCGCGTGGCGCATGGCGATGAACGGACGCCCCGGTCCTGTCGTTCTGGCCCTGCCAGAGAATATGTTAAGTGCCGCGGCGGATGTCGCGGATCATATCGGTGCAATTGATGTGCCCGGATCGGTTGATCCGCAGCATTTTGATCGAATTGTTGCCGCCTTGCGGACGGCGGAAAAGCCCTTGATCGTTGTTGGTGGATCGAAGTGGAGCGCGAATGCTGCCGCCGCCGCGACCCGTTTTGCCAAGGCTGAACACCTGCCTGTTCTGGCCGGTTTCCGCCGCCAAGATTACGTCGATAATCGCCATGTGATGTATGCGGGCGATTTGAACGTGGGCCTAAGCCCCAAGCTGGCAGAGCGGGTGCGCGCCAGTGATCTGTTGCTGCTGGTGGGAACGCGGTTTGGCGATATTGAAACGCAAGGCTATCAGTTGATGGATCCGGCTGCCCCGACCAAGCGGTTGATCCATATTCATCCGCAAGCCGAGGAGATCGGGCGCGTTTACGGCGCTGAGTTAGGGTTGGCCTGTGACGGTGACCTTGCGATGCTGGCTTTAGAGGCCGCGTCTGAGCGTGCAGGTCCGACGATGGGCGCGCCAACTTGGGCGGCCGCGGCCCGCGCTGATTATGAAGAGTGGATGACGCCGCAAGAAACCCCCGGGGCCGTGAAGCAAGAACAAGTGATTAATTGGTTGTCAGACACGTTGCCTGAGGATGCGATCCTGACCAATGGGGCTGGCAATTATGCGGCGTGGCTGCATCGTTATTTCGTTTATAAGCAATATGGCACGCAGCTGGCCCCGACGTCCGGTTCGATGGGCTATGGCTTTCCAGCGGCGGTGGCGGCATCTGTCGAACATCCCGAACGCACGGTCGTCTGTCTTGCCGGGGATGGGTGTTTTCAGATGACGCTGAATGAGATGTCGAGCGCTGTGCAGCATGGCGCCAAGCCGATTGTGATTGTGATGAACAATGGCCGCTATGGCACGATCCGTATGCATCAGGAAAAGCATTTTCCGGGTCGTGTGTCCGGCACCGACCTTGCCAACCCTGACTTTGCCGCCCTTGCCCGTGCCTATGGTGGCCATGGTGAAACGGTGACGACGCAAGCGGAGTTCGCCCCCGCGTTTGAGCGCGCTCAGGCGGCGGGAACGGTTGCGGTCATTGAGGTTGTGTTGGACCCGCAGGTTATGTCCACGGGCCAATCTTTACCAGAAGGCGCGGGCTGACGCCCGCACGACATGTTTTTTCAGGCCCATCCGGGCCTGAAGACTTTTTTGCGTATTTTTGAACCAAAGAAGTTTGGGCGTTAGTCGCCTTGGGGCGGCAGAAACGCTTCGACAGCCGCTGTCGCGATGATGTTGGTTTCGCCTAATTCAGCGTTCACCACGTTGTGTCCGCCTTTTACCACGTTCACCGTTGCTGTCCCCCGTGGCAGTTGGGCGGCCAAGGCATCTGTGTCGACTTGATCCGGTTCTGCCACGCCGATGGTGACCTTGACCTGCATCTGTTCATGCGGGATGCCGCGCGCCTTGAGCATCGGGATGGTCGAATGGCGCAAGGCGTCTTCAATGGCGCGTTCAGCGGCCTTTTGATAGTCACCTTGGTGCAGGCTGGTGCCCATGCCCATTTCGAGGATAAAGCGCATCATAGATCAAGGCTCACGTTGATGGCTGCATTGACGATAACCGTTGGGGGCGCGTCTGGGCGCGGGATGTTCAAGCCACCGTGGTGGGTGGTAAAACTGATCTGGCCATAGGGAAAGATGTCGCCAAGGTCGTCGATTTCGATTTTATCGGGCTCTTGCGCGGCCAGTTCGACCTCGATGATCATTGCCTCTTTGGGTTGGTCAAAAAGTTCGGCGAGGTTGATAGAATTGTGCCAAAGCGCGTCTTGCAAGGCGCGGCGTGCGGCGGCGGTGTAATCTTGGCGGCGCAGGGAGGATCCCATGCCAAATTCGGTCAGCAGGCGGGTTTTGGGCATCAGATTAGGCTCGCTTTCATGGGTCTATAGAGATCTTGCACTGGTCATTATCCCAGACAAGGGGCGCGTTTTTCCGGGCCAAACGGGCAAAGCTGCGTTGCAAGGCTATTTTATTGCTCCACCTTGCCATGGACCGCACGGGAATGGCGTGCACATCACCAAGCCCATCGACGACAATGCAGTCTAGCGGGGCAAGCGTGCCGCCGGCGTCTCTGTGGCCAAAAACCAGATTGCCAGCGTTCAGATCACTTGCGCGGATGTTCAGCTGAAAAATACGGCTGATGGTTTTGTTCAATAGGTCTATATGGGTTTGCGTCAGCGCGCTGATTTTGTTCAAGTCGCGCAAGGTTGATCCCAAACCGCCATCCGCAGCGCAGATCTTTTCCGTCAGGCAGCCAAGGCCAAGATTTGTCGTAACGAACCCATAAAAGTGGCTGAAGGGCGGCGCAAAATCGGGCTCTGGGTTTGCCAGCATGATGCGCAGATATTCTTGGTATTCTTTTGATATGGCCCTGTTGCGCAAGCCGGGGAACCACGTTTCCGTCAGCGAGGCAAAGCGCGAACGACCTTTTACAACAACATCAGGGTGAAGCACTTTTATCAATTTCGATGCATCATGGGGGTGTTGATAGATTGCCCGCTGACCGCCTGCCGTCAGAACGTCTGCCTTTGTGATTTCAATCGTCATTGGGGCCGTGCTTTTGCATCAAAACTCCACCCCAATCTGTGCCTTGATACCAGATCGGAACGGATGTTTGACCAGCTCCATTTCCGTCACCAGATCGGCTATTTCGATCAGATCGTCATGGGCATTGCGCCCGGTCAGGACAACATGGGTCATATCCGGTTTCTGAGTGGCCAAAAATTCCACCACCTCTTTGATGTCGACATAATCATAGCGGATCGCGATGTTGATCTCATCAAGCAGAACCATGTGGTTGGTTTCATCCAAGATCAATTCCTTGGCCTTGGCCCAGGCAGCTTGGGCCATTTCGGTATCGCGGGATTTGTCTTGGGTTTCCCAGGTAAAGCCCTCGCCCATGGTGTGAAAGGCGCAAGCGTCTGAGAATTTGCCAAGGATCAGGTCCCGTTCCCCGGTGGACATCCCACCTTTGATGAACTGCACAACGGCGCATTTCATGTCATGGGCGATGCAGCGAAAGATCATCCCGAAAGCGGCTGAGGATTTGCCTTTGCCCTTGCCGGTGTTGACGATGATCAGACCTTTTTTGTCAGTCTTGGTCGCCATGATCTTGTCACGTGCGGCCTTTTTCTTGGCCATCTTCATGGCGTGGCGATCAGTATCAGCTTGCTCGGTCATTTCGGGCCTCCAGTTTCGGGGATTTTGGCGGATCATTCCCCATTTTTTAACGCACATGCCAGAGTATCAAAAGACAAGTTGGAGGAATGTCATGAAGTATATCTCGTTAATCTTGTTTTTTGCCTACCTTGGTGTCTCTGCCGCAGCGGCCGGATTCTAAGAGCAGCGCTGCGATACGCGCGCGCGCCGAGTTTGATTTTGGACGCCAAAGGTTGCGATCAATGGCTTCTTGCAGCCGCTCTGCAATTTCGCGCAAGGCCGGGGCGTTGTGGTCCGCGATAAAATCACGCGTGTGGTCGTCCTCTAGATAGGCGCTTTCCACCAAATCAAAGTGATGGTTTTTGACAGCCCCCGTGGTGGCGGCAAAGGCGAACAAGTAATCAACTGTCGCAGCCATCTCAAAGGCACCTTTGTAGCCGTGGCGTTTCACACCTTCGATCCACTTTGGGTTCACTACGCGGGATCGCACGACGCGGCCGATCTCATCCTCTAGGGTGCGGATCAAGGGGCGTTCGGGTCGGGAATGATCGTTGTGATAGATCGGCCTGTCTTGCCCTTGGATCGTGGAAACAGCTGCCGCTGCCCCGCCTTCGAACTGATAGTAATCGTCGGAATCTAGGATGTCGTGTTCGCGGTTGTCTTGGTTTTGAACAATCGCGTCTGTCTGGGACAAGCGTTGGGTAAATGCACCAATGGCTTTGGTCCCCTCAGCCTTCGCAGAATAGGCATAAGAGCCCCATTCAAGATAGGCTTGCGCAAAGTCTTCTTTGGTTTTCCAAATACGCTCATCAATCAAGGCTTGCAGACCCGCGCCATAAGCTCCGGGCTTGGCGCCAAAGACGCGGAAGGTATCCTCGCCCTGTGCGGCGCGGGCCGCAGCGGGGTTGATGTCGGCAGGTTCATCCAAGGCTTGAACGGCGCGGGCAGCGGAATCCACAAGGGCGATCAGCTGGGGGAAAGCATCGCGGAAAAAGCCTGAGATGCGCAAAGTGACATCCACGCGCGGGCGGCCCAAGGCGGTGTGGGGGATGACCTCAAATCCTGTGACACGACGGTTGGCGCTGTCCCATGTGGGTTTGACCCCCATAAGGGCCAGCGCTTGCGCGATGTCGTCGCCGCCTGTGCGCATGTTGGCGGTGCCCCAGGCTGTCAGCAACATAGAACGCGGCCAATCACCGTGATCCTGCAAGTGCTTTTCGATCAGCAGATTGGCGGATTTCCAGCCCAAAGCCCAAGCGGTAGGCGTTGGCACCGCCCGGCTATCCAAAGAGAAAAAGTTGCGTCCCGTGGGCAGCACATCCAAGCGCCCCCTTGTGGGCGCGCCGGACGGTGCCGGGTTGACGAAATGCCCTGCAAGGGCGGTGAGGAGACCCGCGCCCTCATCCGGCCCGCAAGCCCGCACCGCAGGGAGAATCGTGTTGTCGATTTCATCTAGGACGTGGGACGACGCTGTTGTCTCAGATGATATCTGAGCCAAAACGCCCCGCCCACCGTCCCCCAGCAGGCGTTGGGACAAGGTTTCCAGACGCTCTACCGTGTCACCATTGGTGCGCCAGATCCCCTCATCGGCCAGAACGTCAGGTTTTTCTGCAGCAGGGGCGGCGAGGTCGCAATCCAGCGGGTCAAAGCTCAAACCAAGGTCTTGCGCCAAGGCCCGAAGGAGGGAGGCGTTGTGCCCCGTCCCATCGCCGCGCGGCACCCGCGCCAGTGCAATCGCAAGATCGCGTTCAAGATCGCCCTTGGGCGATTGGCCAAAGATATGCAGCCCATCGCGGATCTGCGCCTCCTTCAGCTCGCACAGGTAGGCGTCAAGCTTGCCAAGATCCGTGGCTTCATCCCCTGTAAAGGCGGCGTCTTTGGCGAGGCCCGACACCTCTGCCAGCGACATAATCTCGCGGCGCAGATGATCGATCCGGCGTGGGTCAACGCCTGCAGCCTCATAATATTCATCTACCAGCGCTTCGAGGTCGCGCAGGGGCCCATAACTTTCGGCGCGGGTGAGGGGCGGGGTGAGGTGATCGATGATCACGGCAGATGTGCGCCGTTTGGCTTGTGTCCCTTCGCCGGGGTCGTTGACGATGAACGGGTAGATGTGTGGCGTGGCCCCAAAGATCGCCTCGGGCCAGCACTCTTGCGACAGCGCCACGGCTTTGCCCGGCAACCATTCAAGGTTGCCGTGTTTGCCCATGTGAACAATCGCATCTGCGCCCCAATGGTGCCGCAGCCAGAAATAAAAGGCGAGGTAGTTGTGCGGTGGCACAAGGTCGGGGGAATGGTACGTGTCGGTCGGGTCGATGTTATAGCCGCGCGCCGGTTGCAGCCCGACGATGGCATTGCCAAAGCGGTGGATCGACAGCTTGAACCCCGTGCCTTGGGCCGGCGTTGATGCCACCGGCGGGAGTATTTTGGGCAAGATGATAAAGGGATCGTCCGCAGGGGGCCCCCAGCGATCTGTGATCTGTTGTTTGAGGGCCCATGGCAGGGCCGCGAAGTGCTGATTATAGGTCTCCAGCGCCAGAAATTCGCCACCAT
>CAKZVL010000104.1 GCA_937922155.1 uncultured Paracoccaceae bacterium
ACGATCATCAACCGCAAAGAACGCCATATCTATGTAGCAAACTGGTTTTTCCTCGTTTTCATCGTGACTGTCGCCATGCTGCATGTGGTCAACAATCTGGCCGTCCCTGTCAGCATCTGGGGCAGCAAATCGGTGCAGCTGTTCTCTGGCGTTCAGGATGCCATGACCCAGTGGTGGTATGGGCACAACGCTGTGGGCTTCTTCCTGACGGCGGGTTTCCTGGGCATGATGTATTACTACGTGCCCAAGCAGGCGAACCGGCCTGTCTATAGCTACAAACTGTCCATCGTACACTTCTGGGCGCTGATCTTCCTGTATATCTGGGCCGGTCCGCACCACCTGCATTACACCGCTTTGCCGGATTGGGCGTCGACATTGGGGATGGTGTTTAGCATCATTCTGTGGATGCCCAGCTGGGCGGGATGATGAACGGCCTGATGACCCTGAACGGGTCGTGGGACAAAATCCGTACCGATCCGATCATCCGTTTCCTTGTGGCCAGCCTCGCCTTCTATGGCATGTCTACCTTTGAAGGTCCGATGATGTCGATCCGCGCGGTCAACAGTCTATCGCACTATACCGACTGGACCGTGGGGCACGTACATTCCGGCGCGCTTGGGTGGAACGGCATGATCATCTTTGCGATGATCTACTTCCTGACACCGCGCCTGTGGAACCGGGGGGCGATGTATTCCACCGCTGCCATGAACTGGCACTTCTGGCTCGCTATGATTGGTATCGTTCTTTACGCGGCATCAATGTGGGTGAGCGGCATCATGGAAGGTCTGATGTGGCGCGAGGTTGATGACCAAGGGTTCCTTGTGAACAGCTTTGCCGACACCGTCGGCGCCAAATTCCCGATGTATGTGGTGCGCGGATTGGGGGGGACACTCTACCTTGGCGGGGCCTGCATCATGGTCTGGAACATGTGGATGACCATTCGCGGACATGCCCCTGTCACCCAGCCCGTTTCACAAATGACCGCCCCAGCTGAATAAGGAGCAGGACTAATGGCACTTATCGACAAACACGTCATCCTAGAGCGCAGCCCAACATTGCTGCTGGCCTTTTCGCTGAGCGTTGTCACCATCGGCGGCATCGTGGAAATCGCGCCCCTGTTCTGGCTAGAAAACACGATTGAGGAGGTTGAGGGCATGCGCCCCTATAGCCCGCTGGAGCTGGCGGGGCGGGACATCTACATCCGTGATGGGTGCTATGTCTGCCACAGCCAGATGATCCGCCCGATGCGCGATGAGGTGGAACGCTACGGGCATTATTCGCTGGCCGCTGAATCAATGTATGACCATCCGTTTCAATGGGGGTCCAAACGCACGGGGCCAGACCTTGCCCGCGTTGGTGGGCGCTATAGTGATGACTGGCATCTCGTCCACCTGATTGATCCGCAATCGGTCGTGCCCGAAAGCATCATGCCGTCTTATGCGTTTTTGATGGAGGCCTCCCTTTCTGGCGAACGGATCGGCGATCTGATGAGCACACATCGCTTTGTCGGCGTACCATATACCGACGAACAGATCGACAACGCGTATCAGGATTTTCGTGTTCAGGCCGACCCAGATGGTGATTGGGACGACATGGTTGAACGCTATCCCAATGCAGTGGTCGGCAATTTTGACGGGCAGGATGAGCTGACCGAAATGGATGCGCTGATCGCTTACCTTCAAATGATGGGAACGCTGGTCGATTTCTCGACCTTTGTGCCCGACGACAGCCGCTAAGGAGATCAAAATGGAAACCTATTCAATCCTCAGGGAATTCGCAGACAGCTGGTTCTTGATCGTCATGTTCTTGTTCTTTCTTGGTGCGTCGATCTTTGCTTTCTGGCCATCGCTTAAATCTGCACGCGATGATGCAGCCTCCATTCCGTTGCGCGACGATCCAAAAGGGTGCGCTAACAATTGCCCAGACTGCACTTGCAAGACCCTTTTTGATTTGGAGCGGTCCAATGGATGAACCACGCGTTGATGAATTAACTGGCCGCCCCACAATGGGGCATGAGTTTGATGGGATCGAAGAACTCAACACCCCGATGCCGCGTTGGTGGCTCTGGACCTTTTACCTGACGATCATTTGGGGGATCGGCTATACGATTGCCTTTCCAGCCTGGCCGACGATTTCAGGCGCGACCGCCGGATTATTGGGCTATTCCACCCGTGGCGAAGTCTCAGCTGATATCGCTGCCCACGAAGCCGCGAACGCTGCATTGGTGACAGAGCTGAACGCTGTGGACCTTGCCGCCCTTGATGCCCAATCTGATTTGCACCGCTATGCTGTGGCGCGGGGTGCATCGGTTTTCCGTGCCCAGTGCAGCCAGTGTCACGGGTCTGGGGCAGCGGGGGCTATTGGTTATCCGAACTTGCTGGACAATGACTGGCTTTGGGGCGGTTCTTTAGAGGAGATTGCCTATTCTGTCCGGCACGGTATTCGCAATGAAACCGATTTTGATGCGCGCTATTCAGAGATGCCTGCATTCGGCGATATTCTTGCGCGTGAAGAAATTGAAACTTTGATCGAATTCTTGCCGACCTTAGCGGATGCAGATTGGGACAGCGCGGGGGGTGTTTTGTTCACCGACAATTGTGCGGCCTGCCATGGCGACCAAGGGCTTGGGGACCGAAGCCTGGGCGCGCCCAACCTTGCAGATGCAATTTGGCTCTACGGCAGTGATGACGAAAGCCTGACGGAGACGATTGCCAATGCCCGCTTTGGCGTCATGCCCGCATGGGGCCAACGCCTGACGGAAGAAGACGTGCGCGCGGTGTCTGCCTATGTCCACGCGCTTGGAGGCGGTGAATGATCTGTTTTTGCAAAACTTGATCTGCGTCAAGGTTTGAAATCTGCTGTCGATCTATGGTGAGCAGGAACCATAGATCGGCACACAACATGACACCCCAAACCGAAAACCTTTATGCAGCGCGCGAACCGATTTTTCCCAAGCGGGTCTATGGCACCTTTCGCAATCTGAAATGGGCCATCATGGCCGTCACGCTTGGCATCTATTACCTCGTGCCATGGCTGCGGTGGGATCGTGGGCCAAACCTGCCGGATCAAGCGGTTCTGATTGATCTGGCCCACCGGCGGTTCTATTTCTTCTGGATCGAGATTTGGCCGCATGAGTTCTACTTTGTTGCCGGTCTTTTGATCATGGCCGGGCTTGGATTGTTCTTGTTCACCTCTGCTTTGGGGCGGGTTTGGTGTGGATATACCTGCCCGCAAACGGTCTGGACCGATCTTTTTATCCTTGTCGAGCGCTGGATTGAGGGGGATCGAAACGCGCGCATTCGTTTGCACCGCGCCAAATGGACCCCACGCAAGGCGACCTTGCGGATATTCAAATGGACAGTTTGGGCGCTGATAGGTGTCGTAACCGGCGGGGCATGGGTGTTCTACTTTGCCGATGCGCCGACATTGGCAAACCAGTTTCTAACCCTGACAGCGCCGGCTGTGGCATGGATCACCGTTGCCATCCTGACCACGACAACCGTTGTACTGGGTGGTTTCATGCGCGAACAGGTCTGCATTTATATGTGTCCGTGGCCCCGTATTCAGGGTGCGATGATGGATGACAGCACGCTGACCGTCGCCTACCGCGATTGGCGGGGTGAGCCACGGGGCAAAGCACGGGATGCGACCGCAGGGGATTGCATCGATTGCAACGCCTGCGTCGCGGTCTGCCCGATGGGGATCGACATCCGCGATGGGCAGCAGATGGAATGCATCACCTGCGCGCTGTGTATTGATGCCTGTGATGACATCATGGGCAAGCTTGGTCGTGATCGCGGGTTGATCGACTATCTGGCCTTGTCCGATGCGCCCGCAGAACAAGCGGGTGAAAAACCCCGTCCGATCTGGGCCCATATCCTGCGGCCACGCACTATTCTCTATTCTGTGATCTGGGCCAGCTTTGGCCTTGCGATGATGTATGCGCTGTTCATCCGTCCCGAGATTGAGCTGACAGTCGCCCCCATCCGCAACCCAACCTATGTCACGATGTCAGACGGTGCGATCCGGAATGCCTATGAGATTCGCTTGCGTAACAAACACGGCGAACCACGCCAGTTCGGCATTCATGTGTCCGGTGATCTGGCGCTGCGCCTGACGCTGGAGGGGACGCCCTACGCCTCTGTCGTTGTTCCGCCGGACGCGACGCACAAGCTGCGCGCTTACGCTGTGACACCCGCAGATGCGGAGATTTCAAAGGCTGCTGAAACGCCCATTCGCTTTTGGATCGAAGATCAGGGCAATGGTGAGCGCGCCTCTGTCGACACCATCTTTAACGGAACAGGAGAGCAATGATGACCGAGTTAAAGGGCAAGCATGTGGTCGCGATATTCATATCGGGCTTTGGCATTATCATCGCTGTGAACCTGACGCTGGCGTGGAACGCGGTTCAGACCTTTCCGGGGTTAGTGGTCAAAAATTCATACGTCGCCAGCCAGACCTTTGATGCTGATCGCGCCGCGCAACTGGCGTTAGATTGGGATGTGAAGGCCTATTTGCAGGGCGACAATCTGGTGCTTGAAATTGCAAAAGATGGGCAAGCGGTTGAACCAGAGATCATCAGCGCTGTGTTTAGTCGGGCCACATCTGTCCGTTTGGATCAGACGCCTGACTTCACATTTGACGGCACGGCCTTTACGGCACCTGTCGAAGCTGGAGCAGGCAACTGGAACCTGCGCCTTGTTGCGCATGCGGCCGATGGCACAGTCTTTCGCCAACGCATTATCGTGGATGACGCACAATGATAGCGGCGTGCCCAGCATGCGCGGCAGCGCCTGCCGCGGTTGAGGTGGCGCAAATGGCGAACGCCCTGCCGTTATCGGTGCCATCCGTGCGATGTGCCGCCTGTATCAGCGCGATCGAAGGCCAGCTTTCACAAATCCAAGGGGTGATATCTGCACGCGTCAATCTGACCCTAAAACGCGTGCAAATTGTGACAGACCTTCCTGCCAGCGAGATGGTCGAAGCGTTGAAAGAAATTGGCTACGATGCCTTCCCCCTGGATGCACGTGCATTGGCAAACGACGTGGATAAAGAAGGCCGCGATTTGCTGATGCGGATGGGCGTTGCCGGGTTTGCGATGATGAATGTCATGTTGTTGTCGGTGGCGGTTTGGTCTGGGGCGTCGGGTGCGACGCGGGACTTGTTCCACCTGATCTCAGCCATGATCGCCATTCCCATGGTGCTTTATGCTGCGCAACCGTTTTTCAGGAACGCTTGGTCAGCGCTAAAGGTCGGGCGGTTGAACATGGATGTGCCGATTTCGTTGGCGATCATTTTGGCCTGTGGCATGTCCCTGTTTGAAACCCTTATGGGGGGCGAACACGCTTATTTTGATGCGGCTTTGTCGCTCACGTTTTTTCTGCTGATCGGTCGCTACCTTGAACACCGCACACGATCTGCGGCGCATTCAGCTGCAAAAGAGCTCGCCGCTTTGGAAGCACATACAGCCGAACGCCAAACGGAAACCGGATCTGAGACTGTCCCCATTGAGACGCTTAAGGTTGGCGATATCGTTCTAGTGGCCAGCGGGATGCGCGTGCCTGCCGATGGTTTGCTGGTTACGCCGGAAGGGATTACAGACCGATCCTTGCTGACTGGCGAAAGTGAGCCTGTGTCCCATGCAGCCTTTGATCAGCTTCATGCGGGTGAAATCAATCTGGCGGGACCAATTGAGGTCAAAGTCTCGGCCACTGGGCAAGACACCCGCCTGCACCAAATCGCCCGATTGGTTGAGACGGCTGAAAATGCGCGCAACCGCTATACATCGCTCGCGGATCGGGCTGCGCAGATTTATGCGCCTGCGGTGCATCTGCTTGCCCTTGCGACTTTTGTGGGTTGGGTGATCTTGGGACAGGATGTGCGTCATGCGCTCAACATCGCGATTGCCGTCTTGATCATCACTTGCCCATGCGCGCTTGGGCTGGCCGTGCCTGCGGTCTCGACGGCAGCTATAGCCAGGCTCTACCGCCTCGGCTTTCTTGTGAAATCTGGCACCGCGTTGGAACGGTTGGCAGAGGTGAAAACAATCGTGCTGGACAAAACCGGCACGCTGACCAGCCCTGATTTCAGCTTTGATCTGTCCGATTTCGGCGCAATGGATTTGCGCATTGCCAAGGCGCTTGGACAGGGCAGTGCGCATCCCTTGTCGCAAGCGCTGAACAAATACCTTTGCGATCACAGTCCCGCAGAATTGACTGACCTGCGTGAAGTAAAGGGCTGCGGTGTTGCGGGTTTCTTTGGAGACACACCTGTTGCCCTTGGCAAAGCTGAGTGGCTTGGGGCGGGTGGCACAGGTTTGTGCCTTAAAATTGGCAATGAAGTACAAGCCCTGCCGTTTCACGAACCTCTCAGAACGGGTGTAAATGATATGGTTAAAGGCTTGCAGACATCTGCCTTCAATCTGCAAATTCTTTCGGGCGATACTGAAGTCAAAACGTATAAACTTGCCAACGCCCTTGGATTAAGCAGGTTCAGTTCGAAAGTTTCACCAGAGGACAAAAGCGCGTTTATCGACGATCTTTCAGATCAGGGGCATTTTCCCTGCATGATCGGTGATGGGCTGAACGATACCGTCGCATTGGCCAGCGCGCATGCCTCTATCGCGCCGGGAACGGCCTTGGACGCCGCACGCAATGCAGCCGATGTGATTGTGATTGATGACACGATGGAGAAAATTCCACAGGTCTTTAAAATCGCGCGCAAGGCGGTCGATTTGTCCCGTCAGAACTTTGGCATCGCAATTGCCTATAACGCGGTGGCGGTGCCGATTGCCATTCTGGGCTATGCCACACCTTTGGCGGCGGCCCTTGCAATGTCGCTGTCGTCCATCACAGTTTTGATTAATGCCGCGCGCGTAGGATATGGAAAATGAACGTCCAAGAATTTCTGATCCCCGTCTCACTTGGCCTTGGGGGCTTGGGCATATTGGCATTTGTCTGGACGCTACGGTCGCATCAATACGACGATCCTAGTGGAGATGCCGCTAGAATTCTTGCGGAGGATGAGTAGCGCGTATGCTGAAGCAAGCTGACGTGTCTTACTCCGGAAAAATACAGATACTCTGAAATGAGTTCCCTATGGGGGGAGCCGGATTTAAGTCCCAACCAGTGCTCTTTCCAACGAAACAAAGTCCCGGCGTTGCCGACTTTGATGTGGCCATTCCTTGCTGTCTGGGATGAACGTCCGCTATGCGAGCTGCAACCGCAGCAT
>CAKZVL010000105.1 GCA_937922155.1 uncultured Paracoccaceae bacterium
CATCCATCGCGGCCACGTCGCCCGCCATACGATGAACGCGGCTCAAGAACTTATGCGCCGCCTCCGCCCCGCTGGCGGTCCATTCCACGTCCCGTTCCGGAGGGCTGTCAGACAGCACAAACCAACGAGCGGTATCGGCGCCGTATTTGGCAACGATATCGTCGGGATCAACGACGTTTTTCTTGGATTTCGACATCTTCGCGCTTGGAACGATTTCGATCTTTGTCGTCTTAGGATCATTCAGCAAAGTATCCAGTTTGTGTTCAGCCGAACCTTCTCCACCCATCTCAAGGCTTACAATGTCTTCAGCTGTTAGCTCAGACTTCAAAAACGCGAATTGACCCTGATGTGAATTCACAAAATACACGTCTTCTGGAAGATGATATACGGCGCGGCCGTTAGCATCCTTTGATTGGTAAATCGCGTGCGTTACCATCCCTTGTGTGAAAAGGGCGTTAAAGGGTTCCTCTGTCCCTTCCGGCAAATGACCCGTCATCTGCATCGCGCGGGCAAAGAACCGGGAATACAGCAGGTGCAAAATCGCGTGTTCAATCCCACCGATGTACTGATCGACGTTCATCCAATAGGCGGCATCGTCAATATCTGTCGGGGTATCAGCATTCGGCGCAGTGAAACGCGCATAATACCACGATGAATCCACAAACGTATCCATCGTATCGGTTTCACGCTGCGCAGGTTTGCCACAAGCCGGACAGGCGCAATCGCGCCACGTTGGATGACGGTCGAGCGGGTTGCCGGGGATTGCGAAATCAATCGCTTTGCCGTCCTCATCATACGGCAGCTCAACCGGCAGGTTTTCTTTCTTTTCAGGCACCACACCGCAATCGTCACAATGCACAACCGGGATCGGGCAGCCCCAATAGCGTTGGCGCGAAAGGCCCCAATCGCGCAGACGGAATTGGGTTTTGCCTTTGCCCCAGCCTGCGCGGTCGGCGAAATCTATTGTCTTATCAATGGCTTCTTGGCCTGTGGCCGTCTTTAGTCCGGCAAAATGGTTCACCCAGCGCACCTCTTGGTCCTTTGGCGGGACAAACGCGGTGTCGGTGACGGGCGCGTCGTCATCCAAAGCAAAAAACGTATCCACAACCGGCAAATCGTATTTCCGGCAGAAATCCAAATCGCGCTGATCATGGGCGGGACACGCGAAAATCGCTCCGGTGCCGTAATCCATCAGAATAAAATTCGCAATCCAAACGGGCAGTTCCCAGTTCGGGTCCAGCGGGTGTTTAACCTTTAGTCCGGTGTCAAAACCAAGCTTTTCACCGGTTTCCAACGCCTCAGCCGTGGTGCCGCCCTTGGCGCATTCCGCGCGGAAGGCTTCAACCTTTGGATCTTTGGCAGCCAGCTCTTTCGCAAGCGGATGATCGGGCGAAATCCCAACAAAGGACGCGCCCATCAGCGTATCTGGCCGCGTCGTATAAACGTCAATCGGGGCACCGCCATCGACACGTTCAAAACCGAACTCCAGCCCGCGGGATTTGCCGATCCAGTTCGCCTGCATCAGTTTCACCTTGGCGGGCCAGTTATCAAGACGGTCAATCGCGTCCAGCAAGTCTTCGGAATAATCGCTGATTTTGAAAAACCACTGTGTTAGCTCGCGGCGTTCGACCTCGGCCCCGGATCGCCAGCCTTTGCCGTCGATGACCTGTTCGTTGGCCAGCACCGTCATATCCACCGGATCCCAGTTCACGACCGCATTTTTGCGATAAGCAAGACCTTTTGCCATGAAATCAAGGAACATAGCCTGCTGTTGGCCATAATATTCCGGATCACAGGTCGCAAATTCACGTGTCCAGTCCAGAGACCAGCCCAGCGGTTTCATCTGCGTCTTCATGTCCTCGATGTTTTGGTAGGTCCAATCTTTTGGATGCCCACCCGACGCCATCGCAGCGTTTTCCGCCGGCATGCCAAATGCGTCCCAGCCCATCGGGTGCAGAACATTGTGACCCGTGCACAGTTTATAACGCGCGATCACATCGCCCATGGTGTAGTTGCGCACGTGACCAATATGGATACGACCAGAGGGGTAGGGGAACATCTCAAGCACATAATACTTGGGCTTTTCACCTTCGCGCGTAGCTTTAAACGTTTGCGCCTGATCCCAGGCGGCCTGCCATTTGGGTTCGATTTCGGCTGGGGTGTAGGTCATTATTGGGTCTCATATGAAAAACGCCAGGCGTTGGGCCCGGCGTGGAATTCAGGGCTGTTTAAGGGGTACGGCTATAGCGCGCCATCCGCAACACGAAGCTGACGCGCGCGGCTAAGAATTGCATCCTCAACAGCGCGTTGGGTTTCAACCGCGACGGGACCGCTACGCGTTTGCAAAGCGACGTTCAACGAACGGGCATCCAATGCGGGGTCTGTGATGTAAACCGTGGCCCGATAGGCGCGCCCTGACCCGGGCGGTGTCCCAAATCCTGTCGAAATGACACCCGTGAATGGGTCAACTGCTTGGATTGGAAGGAAATTTAGAACATCAAGGCTTGCTGTCCAAAGGTAGCGATTGACGGCAACCTGTTCAAAGCCACGTGTGCGGCTAGCCTCTTGTGTGGCATTGGGCGCGCTTCGGCTGAACAAGCTGCACGCGCCAAGGCTGACCAAAAGGCCTGCGATAAATGCGATCCGTCCCAAACGCATGACGTCTCTTCCTTCTGCGATGTTCGCAAATGTTTAACGAAGCAGGGCAGGGGTCACAAGGCACAAGGGTGGCAAAAGAAAAGGGCGGCCCAAAAGGACCGCCCTAAAATTTGTAACTTCAGCTTCGATTAGAAGGAGAAAGTAACTTCAACTGTGAAGCCTGGATCGTACTCACCAGCACCGATCTCATCACCCTGGTCGCCATCGTCGTCCTGAGCGTAAGCGAACAGTACTTCTGCACCGCCACCAAGATCATACTCAGCTGCAACGTAGAAATCGAAGTCTTCTTCGTTTTCGTTAACCGCACCAGCAAGGATGTTCAGACCGTTACCTACGTCGTAGGAACCTTCGATTGTGATGTCTTCACCAGATTCGCCGTTGTCTTCGTACTCTGCAGTGACAGTCAGCGGACCGTCAGCGTATGTACCGCCGATTTCCCAGTTCGCATCGCCATTGCTTTCGTCAACATAAGACGCAGTCAATGAAACTGGACCAATTGGGTAACCAACTTTGATACCTGTAGAAGATTCACCGTCTGTATCAGCGTATGCAAGGGTTACAGTCGCGCCAGCGAATGTACCTTCAGCAGAGATACCGAATGTTTCGTCACCGTTGAAGTCGCCGCTACCGTCGACAAAATCAGTGTCTTCTTCGTATGCAACCGAAAAGCTATACGCACCGAATGTTGCGCCAGCACCGAGTGAAAGCTGCTCAGCTTCACCGTTTTCGTCGTCGATGATGTAAGAGATAGAAGCGTCAACACCACCAAAGGCCACGTCACCGCGAAGAACTGCGGAATCTGTACCGGTTGTGAACTGGTCCTGCTCCATGTTACCGGCGCTTACCCAGTGCTTGTCAGCAGCTGTGCCTGTGTCGCCGAAGAAGATGCTTGCTGTCTCTGATGACAAAGACAGAACGAAGTCAGAGGACGCGAGATCCTGACCGCCATCGTCGTTTGCGTCGTTGTTATCGCCAGCAACCGTAACTTCGAAATACGCACCAGCTGTTACACCGTTGTCCAGTTCGGCAGTTGCAGTTGTCTGCAGGTTGCCTTCCCAGTAGAAGCCGTCTTCGCCAATACCGTCGATTTCTTCGTTGTAACCTAGTGTGCCGGAAAGCGCATAGCTAATACCAGAGTGACCGTCGGCTGCTGCGGCGCCAGCAAAGGCAACCAGGGCAGTCGAGGTAAGAAGGATGCTTTTCATTGGATAATTCCCTCGTGTTTAACATTCCCAAAGATGCCAGATAGTCCAGCATTGGGGTTTCTTGTGCGCCGATATTCCTGCTCAGACAAGAGATTCCACGGGCGTCCTCTGCCCTGGCGTTTAAATGGTGCATCTAGGTCACACACCTTTTTAGGCCCATTTGCCCATGACATTTACCGTTACGACAGATATTTCGGAGTCAACAATCAAAACATCCGTAATTACAGGGGTCTAAGATGTCATTGGCAGAGATCAAGGGGCGAATCGATAAGGCGGCGACCTCGGCAGGTCGTAGTGCAAATGATATATGCCTTATTGCTGTTTCTAAGGTGCAACCGAATGCGCGCGTCGAATCTGTCTTGAACGAAGGCCACCGAAGCTTTGGAGAGAATCGGGTGCAAGAAGCCGCATCCAAGTGGCCCGACTTTCGCAAATCGTATGACAGTATTGATTTACATATCATCGGCCCACTGCAATCCAATAAGGTGCGCCAAGCCATGTCATTGGCACAATCGATCCACACGCTTGATCGCCCCAAAATGGCGCAAGCCGTCGCAAGGATCGCACAAGAAGACGGCCATTGCCCTGATCTGTTCGTGCAAGTCAACATAGGTGAAGAGCCGCAAAAGGCGGGTATCCTGCCGACAGAGGCGGATGCATTCATCGTGCAAGCCCGCGCGCTGGATTTGCCGATCAAAGGCTTGATGTGTATCCCGCCAGTAGACGAAGAACCCGCACTGCACTTTGCGCTGTTGGGCAAGATCGCAGCGCGCAACGGTTTGAATGGTTTGTCCATGGGGATGAGCAGCGATTTTGAAACGGCCATCGCCCTTGGTGCAACGCATATTCGCGTTGGGTCCGCCATTTTCGGTGATCGCGTTCCAGGATGAGCAGTAAATACAACCCACCCCAAGACCCGTTAGAGTTTCTGCACGAAGATCATGAAGTCCTTTTGGTGAACAAGCCATCTGGCCTTTTGTCGGTACCCGGCAAAGGCCCTGACCTTACCGATTGCCTGATCGCCCGGGTGCAAGCGGCTTTTCCAACCGCGTTGTTGGTGCACCGGCTTGATCGTGACACCTCTGGCGTGATGATTTTTGCCCTAACACCCCATGCCCAACGCCACTTGGGGTTGCAGTTCGAAAAGCGGATGACAAAGAAAACATATGTCGCGCGCGTTTGGGGTGAGATGACGGAAAAGACGGGCACGGTTGATCTGCCGTTGATCGTGGATTGGCCAAACCGGCCCAAACAGATGGTGTGCCATGACACGGGCAAGCCTGCGCAAACGGATTGGCGGGTCATACGAGCAAGGGATGGGGAAAGCCGTGTTCGGCTAATGCCCAAGACCGGACGGTCACATCAATTGCGCGTACACATGCTGGCATTGGGCCACCCAATTCTGGGCGACCCTTTTTATGCCACCGGACCAGCGCGGGAACATCCACGCCTGATGCTGCATTCAGAGACGCTACAATTCCGGCACCCCGACGGTGGCAAAGGTATGCGCATCACCGCCAAGTGTCCGTTTTAGTCGGGCCAGCCGGATACAGCCTTCACTTCCAAATACTCCTCGATCCCGTAGATGCCGCCTTCGCGGGCATCGCCAGACATCTTGACGCCACCAAATGGGGACCCAGCCCCGCGCGACTGTCCATTCATTTCCACCATGCCCGACCGCAGCGCCCGACCCAAACGCTTACGTCGCGCGCCATCGGCGGTCTGGGCATAGTTGGTCAGACCATAAGGTGTGTCATTGGCAATACGGATCGCGTCGGCTTCATCTTCGAACGGGATGATCGACAAAACTGGGCCAAAGATTTCTTGCTGGGCAATCTCCATATCGTTGCTGACGTCGGCAAAAATCGTAGGGCGCACGTAATAGCCGCGGTTGACGCCATCGGGCAGACCGGGACCACCAGCGACGCAACGCGCTTCGTTCATTCCCACTTCGATAAGGCCTTGGATCTTGTCCCATTGGGCTTTGTTGACCACCGGGCCCAAGTGACGACCCGTTTCAGTAGTTGGGCCGACCTTGATCAACTCTGCCGCCGCCACAGCTTCTGCAACCGCTTCTTCATAGCGGGATCGTTCGACCAACATGCGTGTTGGTGCGTTGCAGGATTGCCCTGTGTTTTGCATGCAATGCATGACGCCGCGTTTGACGGCCTTGGCGTCGGCATCGGCGAAAATCAGGTTGGCGCCTTTGCCCCCCAGCTCTAGCCGGACCCGCTTGAGGGTTTCTGCTGCAGCTTTTGTGATTAATTTGCCTGCACGGGTCGATCCGGTGAAACTGATCATATCGACATCATCGTGCACAGACAGCTGGCTGCCCACGCCAACACCATCGCCATTGACCATGTTGAAAACACCTGCAGGCACGCCTGCCTCATGCAGGATTTCTGCGAACAAAACACCTGACAATGGCGCCTCTTCTGAAGGTTTCAAAATCATGGTGCAACCAGCGGCCATCGCCGGAAAAACCTTCAGCGCAATTTGACTGATCGGCCAGTTCCAGGGGGTGATCATCCCAACCACACCGATGGGTTCGCGAATGATACGGTCGTTGGGTGCGTGGTCGCCAAGGGGCGCCTCCCATTCGATCATTTCCATATGATCAATGGCGTCTTGCAAGGCCCATGGCATGCTTGGCGCTTGTGCATCATGGGCAAGGTCATGGGGCGCGCCCATTTCAGCGCGGATTGCTTCGGCCATCGCATCGGCGTGACGTTCGTAAACCTTTAGCACGTTTTGAAGCACGGTTTTACGCTCTGCCGGGGACGTCGCAGCCCAGCTGGGAAAGGCAGCGCGGGCGGCGGCCACCGCAGCATCTGTATCCGCCTGACCACCAAGCGATATGACGGCAACCTGCTCTTCGGTCGCGGGATCAATCACCGGATAATCCTTGCCAGCGACAGGGGGGACCCAAGCGCCATCAATGTAAAAATCGCGTTTCTCGATCATTGTATCATCCTTTAGTCTGCCGACGTTTGAACCTATGTTTATGTCAGGTTAAACATTTCCAATAGGAGTGCCACCATGAGCTTGCGCATAAACGACACGATCCCGAACCTTACCGTCGAAACCGACCAAGGCAGCTTTGCTTTACACGATTGGATCGGAGCATCTTGGGCAATCCTATTCTCGCACCCCAAAGACTTTACGCCCGTTTGCACAACAGAGTTTGGGGCGGTTGCGCAGCTTGCCGATGAATGGGCCAAGCGCGACACAAAGGTCATTGGTGTTTCAGTCGATGGTGTGGAGGACCACAAGAAGTGGAAAGGCGATATCGAAAAGGTCGGCGGCGCGCCGGCTGGTTTCCCGATTATCGCAGATGAAGGTCTGGAAGTGTCCAAAGCCTTCGACATGTTACCAGCCGAGGCGTATTTGCCGGATGGTCGGACGCCAAATGACAGCGCGACAGTGCGATCTGTGTTTATCATTGGACCCGACAAAAAGCTAAAGCTTTCGATGACCTATCCAATGAATGTCGGTCGGAATTTCGCGGAAGTTCTGCGCGCATTGGATGGATTGCAAACGGCTTCCAGCCAAGGGGTGGCAACCCCTGCCAATTGGAACATTGGCGATGATGTTGTGATCCCAGCGACCGTATCTGATGAGGACGCCAAAACAAAATTTGGGGAGTTTACAACGGTGCTTCCTTACCTGCGCATGACCAAACTTTGACTTATTCGAATTGATCAGAAGTTCGGTCATCAAACTGCCGGGTTAGACCAGTCAGGACAAGCGTTGTTGATTTGAAGGACAGCCGGAAAAAGGGGCGCAAAATTGTGCCCCTTTGTTTTGCTTATCAGAACAAGAAAACTTGGGTGCCAACGGGCACCATGTCGTAAAGTTCTTCGATGTGTTCATTCACCAAACGCACGCAACCCGATGAAAACCCGGTCCCGATCGTTTCAGGCTGCATTGTGCCGTGAATCCGGTAGTAGGTATCGCGGTTGCCATCATACAAATAAAGCGCGCGCGCACCCATCGGATTTTGCGGATGTCCACCGGGAAGACCATTGCGATACGGGCCATATAATTCCGGCTCCAATCGGATCATGTTTTGGGTCGGAATCCAGCTTGGCCATTCGGCTTTTCGGCGAATTGTCAGAACACCTGTAAAGTTGCGACCTTGATCACCAAGTGCGATGGAATAGCGCCGCGCGCGTCCTCCGCCCAAGGTCCAATACAGATGGAAATCTTCCTTAATGACGTGGATCTGACCCGCCGGAAGCTCTGGGTTCACGTTGACCTCACGCGGGATAAATTTCCGGGGCAGGTGGTAAATGCGCGGTTCTTGCGCAGTTGGGCTTGCAACAACCGGGGCAGCAATGGCACAGGCGGCGCCTGCGAAAAAATTACGACGATTCAGCATATTAGTATCCGTTCAGCCCCAGAGTTTCCCTTTATACGCCGTTTATCAAACAAGCGCGCTCACACGAAGCTAATAAAGTTTAAAGGCAAAAAAGTGATGAATGGAAGACACATTCATGATCAAAAAATAGCCCCGAAGCTGAACTTCGGGGCTATCAGAATTTTTACGGTTTGGCTGAAAATTACTCTTCAGCTTCTTCCTTTGTGGCTTCTTCACCGGTTTCCTGGTCAACGACTTTCATGGAAAGGCGCACCTTGCCGCGATCATCAAAGCCAAGCAACTTGACCCAGACTTCTTGTCCTTCTTTCAGAACGTCAGAAGGGTGGTTCAGACGGCGGTTTTCGATCTGGCTGACGTGCACCAGACCATCGCGCTTGCCAAAGAAGTTCACGAAAGCACCGAAATCAACCAGCTTGACGACTGTGCCTTTGTACACTTTGCCTTCTTCCGGTTCCGCCACAATCGACCAGATCATGTCATGTGCTTTCTTGATCGCGTCGGCATCGTTTGATGCAATCTTGATCACGCCATCGTCGTTGATGTCGACCTTGGCGCCGGACGTTTCGACGATCTCACGAATGACCTTACCGCCGGATCCGATGACTTCACGGATTTTGTCGGTGTTGATCTGCATCGTTTCAATCTTGGGTGCGTGCACGCCCAGATCATTGGCAGAGGTCAGAGCTTTGCTCATCTCACCAAGGATATGCATGCGGCCTTCTTTGGCCTGCGCGAGTGCCTTTTTCATGATCTCAGGCGTAATGCCCGCAATCTTGATGTCCATCTGCAAGGAAGTGATGCCGTTTTCTGTACCCGCAACCTTAAAGTCCATGTCGCCAAGGTGGTCTTCGTCGCCCAGAATGTCAGACAGGATCGCATAATCACCATCGTCTTCCATAACCAGACCCATGGCCACACCAGCAACCGGCGCTTTCAATGGAACGCCCGCGTCCATCATGGATAGGGAGCCACCACAGACCGACGCCATGGACGAAGATCCGTTGGATTCAGTGATCTCAGACACAACGCGAATGGTGTATGGAAAATCCGTGGCTGCTGGCAGAACCGCCTGCAACGCGCGCCACGCCAGTTTACCATGACCGATTTCGCGACGACCCGGGCCAGACACACGGCCAACTTCACCAACTGAATAGGGTGGGAAATTGTAGTGCAGCATGAAGTTGGATTTATGCATACCCTCTAGCGCATCAATCATCTGCTCATCATCGCCGGTACCCAACGTGGTCACGACCAAGCCCTGCGTTTCACCACGTGTAAACAGGGCAGACCCATGTGTGCGGGGCAGAATGCCTGTTTCGCTGACGATGTCGCGGATTTCGTCCAGCTTGCGCCCGTCAATCCGGCGGCTGTTCTTCACAACGTCACCGCGCAGGGTGGTAGATTCCAGCTTTTTCAGGGCCGCGCCCAAGTTGGAGTCTTCTTTCTGCTCTTCGGTGAGAGTTTCTAAGATGGCCGCCTTTGCGGCAGATACCGCAGCTGTACGTTCTTGCTTGTCCAAGATCGCATAGGCCGCGCGCATCTGATCTTCGCCAGCAGCTTTGATCACGTCATACAGCTCAGAATAATCTGGCGGTTGGAAATCAAACGGCTCTTTCGCGCAATCTTCGGCCAGATCGATGATCAGGTCTAGGACGGGTTGAATTTGCTCATGCGCGAATGTGACCGCGCCGAGCATTTCATCCTCGGTCAATTCATAGGCTTCGGATTCGACCATCATGACCGCTTCTTTGGTGCCCGCAACGACAAGGTCTAAACGCTGATCAGGATTTTCACGCAGCTTGTGCATGTCTTCCATTTCAGGGTTCAGGATGTAATCGCCATCCTCATATCCTACGCGACATGCGGCAACAGGGCCCATGAATGGTGCGCCGGAAATCGTTAGCGCAGCAGAAGCCGCGATCAAGGCCAGCATATCTGGATCGTTAACCAAATCGTGGCTCAACACTGTACACATCACCAACACTTCGTGCTTGAATCCTGGGACGAACAAAGGGCGAAGTGGGCGGTCAATTAGACGCGCTGTGAGCGTTTCTTTTTCGGTTGGGCGCGCTTCGCGCTTGAAAAAGCCGCCGGGCACTTTGCCCGCTGCATAGTACTTTTCCTGATAGTGGACTGTCAGTGGAAAAAAGTCCTGGCCCGGCTTTGGGGCTTTTGCGAACGTCACGTTCGCCATAACTGACGTTTCGCCCATAGTTGCGATGACTGTGCCATCTGCCTGACGGGCAACTTTTCCTGTTTCCAGAGTGAGCGTTTCTTGCCCCCACTGGATTGATTTTTTTACTTCATTAAACATGCGTGTTTCCTAGTTGGCCAACTCTCTGGCCATTTGCGTAGGGGGCGTATTCCCCCTCATCCCGGTATCTTATTTGTCGGGCGCTGGGATGCGGGCGCCGGGCATTTCAAAGATGCGTGGGCATTACCGGATTTGAAGCTGGAAGAAAAGAGGAGTTTGACCCTCGCCAAACACCCTTGCAGCCAAGCAATGGCTGTGGTCGCATTCCACATGCAAAAAGGGCGCAGATACTTTCCCATATCTGCGCCCTTCCTTTGGCCGTGTGCGTGTTGCTCGATAGTTGGCTTGTCTTTCTAAAACCCTTTCCAGATCGGATCGTCTTGTTGTGCTAGATTTCCACGTACAACCTTGGATTTTGGGGCCGTGCTTGATTTGGGTTGCGCGATCATAGTTTCGATCTGATCTATTGTATCTGAGTCACCTTGCGATCGTTTGAATGTGGGTTCAAAAACAGCGCTGCGGGATGTGTCTGGCGTGCGCATTGGTGTGTTTTGTGTTGTCCCTTTTTTACCGGAAAGCGTGAATTGCGAAACGGTGTTGCTCAAAGCTTGTGATTGCGTTTCAAGGGTTCGGCTGCCGTTGGCAAAGGCATCCACCATCGATGCGTTGCGTTGTGTCACCTGATCAAGCTGGGACATCCCAGAATTCAAGTTTTCCACAGTTAATGTTTGTTCTGCGACCGCATCAGACACAGTCTTCATCTGTTCATTCACTTGGTCAACTTTCTTAAAAACCATTGAAATGACGTCGCTTGTCTCGCTGACAAGTTTAACGCCGGTTTCAACCTGTTGGGTGCTTTCGGTGACCAGCGATTTGATCTCAGACGCGGCATCCGAAGATCGTTGTGCCAAGGCGCGGACCTCTGCGGCGACAACGGCAAATCCTTTCCCAGATTCACCGGCACGTGCTGCTTCAACCCCAGCGTTCAGCGCCAATAAGTTCGTTTGGAATGAGATATCTTCGATCAATCCGATAATGGCTGAGATTTCATCAGAAGATTTGCGCAAGTTTTCCATCGCCTTGATGGTCTCTTCCACAATTCCGGAGTTGTGATCGACGTCTGATTTGGCATCCAAAACCAAGCCTTGGACTGTTTTCGCCGACACAAGGTTCTGACGCGCGGTGGCGGCTAGTTCATCGATAGAGGCGACAGATTCTTCCAATGTCGCTGCTTGCATATTGGCGTCAGTCGAAAGCGTTTCAGATGATCGACTAATCTCTGCGGCTTTGGTACCGATAGTATCTGAAATGTCAGCGAGCGCGCTCATGGACTGGTTTAAGCGGTCTACTGCACCGTTAAAATCGTTTTTCAGTCTTAGATAATCGTCACCAATGTCATCTGTGATACCCTTTGAAAGGTCTCCTTCTGCCAACCGAGAGAGCGAAGCGCTCAAAATATCAATTGCGGTCTTTTGTTCTACCGTCATTTTGCGTTGGAGTGTCTGTGCTTCATCTGCCGACCGAGCGGTTTCCTTCAATTCGGAAAGCGCCCGCGACAATGCACCCAGTTCATCTTTGCGATCAATGTCATCGAACTCTACAGAATAATCCTTTGACGTGATGCGTCCGACAGAGTTTGCAAGCCAGGTCATCGGTTTCGTGAAGTTTTTCGAAATCAACCAGCCAAGCAAGGCGACGATTGCCATAGCAACAGTGCCAAGCAACATGGTCATCCGGCGCGTTTCGACGGCTGGAGCCCTGATTTCACTTTCGTCCATTTGTGTCTTCATGAACCAAGTCGTGTCCAAGAACTCTACAGGCATTCTTGTATCTACGATTGGTTGACCATTTAATCCAACCATACCTTCGAAATGTGTTGTCCAACCGTCTTCAGCAGGTTCAAAAGAAACTACATCGGGAAGAGTATCAAAAATGGCATGGCGGCCTTCAAAACGGGAGTCGCTTCTTGCTCTTCCGTCCGTTCCATATGCCATAACTTCTGCGGTTTCGCCCAGGCCGTTGCTGTTGTTAATAATGCTGGAAATGATTGTGTTAGGAAGTTGCACAGCTAGTACACCGATAAGTTGATTGAACTCATCGAAAATTGGCGTCCCAATAAAGGATGCAGGGCTCCCCGCGCTTGGTTCATAACGACTGTAGTCCTCGAAATAGACGTCACCTGCGGGGATGGAAACTGCGCCTTCAAACGCGCGGGCCAGACCGCTGTCGCTGAATGGGCCAGACCGCAAATTTGTAGCGAAGTCTCCTTCCTTGAAGACGGAATAAATAACATCACCGTCTAGATTGATCAGGAAAACATCATAGAGTTCAAGGCTTTCCCGAAACGAAAGAAAGTCCTGATGCGCTGCCTCGTGTTGCCGATCATACGGCGTGCCAGTTAAAGCATTGCCGAGGAGTTGCCTTTCGCCAGCAGGATGAGGATTGTTGTTAATATATGCATCATGCAATTTGCTCTTTGGGTCGACGATTAGCTGATAGGTCGCATTCAAGATGCGCATTGAGGATACAGTTGAAGAATAAACCGCAAACGTACTCGTCCGCGTAGCGACATTTTCCAAATAGGTCTTGAGCGCGCTAGATCGGTCGTACATCAGAAGGTCGAGCGATTCATAGCTGCGAATATTCAGTACGTTCTCAAAGCGATTGATTTGGAAGTAGGACATTGTCGCAGTGACAGACATTGTCAAAGCAACCAGAGCTACAGGTAATTTTATTCCAAAACTTATGTCTCTTAATCGCATGACGACTCCATCCGGTGAAAGCTTGCGCCGGTGGATACGTCAGAGGTCTTAAGCTTTGTTGAATGGCCGAAAATAGAAAAACGCCCACTTTTGGCAGGCGTTTTACAGGTTTTGCAATTTCGTCAGAATTAGCGACGTAGACCTAAACGAGCAATCAAATCTTGATACCGCTTTTCATCCTTGGCTTTTGTGTAGTCCAAAAGCTTGCGGCGCAGAGCGACCATTTTCAAAAGACCACGGCGCCCGTGGTTGTCTTTTTTGTGAGTCTTAAAATGCTCTGTCAGAGTCGCAATACGCGAGGACAGGATTGCAACTTGCACTTCGGGGGATCCAGTATCGCCTTCTTTGGTAGCGAATTCTTTCATAATCCGTGCTTTATCTTCAGCCGTAATCGACATCGGGGGCTCCTTTCAAATCAAAGGGTTATGGCGCAAGCCGGGATGTCGTCCAGCAGGGCCCATGGAGTTTGCAATCCGGTCAGCCGGGTTACAGAGTGAAGCGTCTAGGGGGATTCCTGAGGAAAGAAAAGACTTTTCTAGGCCCTTACTTGGATCAGGCTGATTTTGGTCAGGTCCAAAGCGCTCACCCCTTCGAGGGTCAAAACGATTTCTCCACCTGCCAAGAGTACCAAACCATCGTCAGTTTGTTCTGTGCTAAGCGTTGGCGGGGTCGCGCCTTCATATTCAAGTTCAATCTGATCGACGATAGGATCAAAGTCGCTGACATTCGCATCAGCCTCTTCAACGACAGAAACAACATCGGCGCCGGGCCCTGTGCTAATCTTGTCCAACAGCCCCGCGATAATGCGATCATCACCGGCGCCACCGTTCAAAAAGTCGGATTCGCCATCCCCGCGTCCATCCAGCACATCATCTTCATGGCCACCAAATAGTGTGTCTTCCCCAGCACCGCCAACCAAAGTGTCCTTTCCAAGGTTCCCCGAAAGGGCATCGCTGCCCGCCCCACCGTGCAAAACGTCGAAACCTGCGCCGCCAGTTAATTGATCGTCGCCATTGCCACCGAAAAGCATATCATCACCGACGTGCCCATTCAGGGTATCAGCGCCATTGTCGCCAAAAAGCCTATCGTCTCCCAGTCCGCCGTGAAGTTCATCATCACCCGCGCCACCATCAATCCCATCATCGCCGCCGCGGCCATCGACGTAGTCCAGCCCGATGCCTGCAAATATTTCCTCAGCGGCTTCAGTTCCGAATGCGGTAACATCGACTTGATCGCGCAGATCAAAGAGCAGGGGTTCTAGGCTTGCACCGGACTGTTCTTGCACATCCAGGACATCAAGGCTGGTGACGCCCTGCGCCATGTTCATGCGTGGATCTTTGCTATCGACACCTTCAGCAGTCACGCTATCGTTGCTTGAGGTTGGATCGATCACAAACGCAGCAGCGAGGGCCACTGCAAAAAGGCCAAGGATAGGAAGCATGCGGTCACCACTTTCAGGGACGCCCCCGACCCATGACAAAGAAGTATCACAGGCCCCACGACTTTTCATGACCTTTCGGACCCGGTGGTTAATTGGATGCAAAGTCCCAAAGTTGCAGCGGGGTGGCATAAGCGACGTAAAGCGGATGTCGTGGATGTCCTGCTTTTGTCAGCCCTAGATGAAAAACAGGCACCTCAGTTTGTGCCAGCAAAGCTTGGATTTTGGACCCTTGATCAAGAAAGGAGCCATGCGCGCCCCAAGCCGCAATAATGTCATCGGCCCAAGTCGTGGCATCATGAATTGCTTGGGTGTTGTCAGGCCCTTCGGGCCTTTTGGCCTGCTTCAAATTTGCAGGATCAGTTGCGCGATAGGCGAAAATGTTCACCACCCGAAATCCACCGTATCCCAAGGCGCGCGCGCGGCGTTCGCAACGTTCGATTGTCGGATCGTTGCGCCGCTCATCTGCTGTGGATGGGTTTAGCATGACTAAGGCGACCTTGCGCCCGCGTTGATCCCAAACTCGGGTTAGGGCGTATCGATAGCGCTCGCATGGTGAATAAACGGCAATAGAGGCTGTTCCACCAGCCTCATGGTTGCGAACAATCATGCCGTGGATATTTCGGCCTGCGGAACAAAAACGCGGGTTGGGTGCATTTCGCCACCGCGATAGGTGCCGACGGCAATCGGAGTGCCTTCGTGTGACGCCCAGACCACTTCACCGTATTCAAGCCTAGATGCGATGACGGGGGCGGGGTTGCCGTTGCGTAGTTTGTGAACGCTTTCCGCAGGACAATGGACTTCTGGCAGATCGGCCAAGCCAACTTCTAATGGCAAAAGATGTGAGTCTAGCTCAGGTGTACGCGCCATCGCTTCGACTTTGTCCAAGGTTAGGCCCTTGCTGGCCTCAAACGGGCCGGACCATGTGCGGCGCAGATGCAAAACATGGGCATAACAGCCAAGTGCTTCCCCTAGGTCACGTGCAATGGATCGGACATATCCGCCTTTGCCACAGACCATTTCAAGGCGAATGTGATCCGGGTCGGGTCGGTCTGTCAGCAAAAGTTCTTCTACCCACAAGGGGCGTGCGGCGAGGGCTATTTGCTCACCATCGCGTGCCTTTTTATACGCCCGTTCGCCGTCGACCTTTACAGCAGAAAACTGCGGCGGAACCTGTTCAATATCACCGATAAAGGCCGACAGGGCGGACTTGATGGCATCATCATCAGGGCGTTCAGGACTTTCGGCGATCACCTCGCCATCAGCATCATCGGTGTTGGTTGCTTGCCCAAGGCGCACCACAAAATCATAGGCTTTTAGGGCATCAGTTATGTAGGGCACTGTCTTCGTCGCTTCGCCAAGGGCAATCGCCAAGACACCAGTGGCGTCAGGGTCCAGCGTGCCGGCATGGCCTGCTTTTTTGGCATCCAGCGCCCAACGCACCTTGTTCACGACGGTGGTCGACGTCAGGCCCGCAGGCTTGTCCACGATCAGCCAGCCTGAAATATCGCGTCCCTTTTTGCGGCGTGCCATGATGCCCCCTTTGATGTGATCGGGCCAGCTAGACCGTCCCGCGGCCCCGGTCAAGCGGGCTTAGGGCAAAACGGCCACCATTGGCCCAAGTTGAAACCCAATGTCATCGCGCCCCAGCTCGGGCGCGAAAAGACGAGAGATCCTACCGTCAAAGTATAAGGCCTGATCCAGCCCAAGATGGTCTTTGAAGAAAGAGCCGAAAGTGTGGAAATTCACAGGCTCATTGGAAATCACAAAATATGCACGAGTTTCATCGGCGCTGCTGCCAACGCCGTTGCGAATGAACTTTGATGAGCCATTAGGAATAAAGCGCGGATGAAGTTCCCCGTCGATGACGAGCATAGGGCCAGACTGCGTCGCATCGCGGCAATCATCGGCTGCATATTTGCTTGTTTCCATCACCGCTGCATGACCATTTGGGCGAATGCAAAACACACCATTGGGCAGCAGGCCAAAATTTCCCGGGCCGTCCGTCAAGACGATTGGGCTGTGGATGACATTGTCTTTTTGAAACAGACCGACAGGCGCGCGATCGGGATGGTACATGCCGGCATTCATAGCGAATTGGATGGGGCCAAACCGGTCTTCCAAGGCGCGAAAACTGCCGAAAACCTGCCCGGCCTCATCACTGTGAAACAGCTGTAATGTCTCTGTCTGTGTGTCCACCTCGCAAACGGAATAGCTGGCACCGGACCATTCAACTTTTTCGCACACAACCGCAAACGCAGGCTGGGCGAGGAATAGCATCGGCCACAAGGCGCGCATCTTAGTCGTCCAAATCCTGACGCACGCGATCTTCGTTCAATAGCGCGGCGGTGGCATCCATGCGATCAAAGGTATCGTCGATTTCAAACCGGATCTCAGGAGCGAATTTGATGGTCAGGGCTTTGCTAATCTCACGGCGGATTTCGTGGCGGTTCTTGCGCAAGGCCAACAGGCATTCTTCTTGTTGGCCACCACCCAAGGGCAGCACAAACGCCGTCGCGACCCGCAGATCGGACGAACAGCGCACTTCACCCACTGTAATCGACATCCGCGCAAGGTCGGGATCATGCACATCGCCTCGTTGCAGCATTTCTGACAGGCGGCGGCGGATCAGTTCTCCGACGCGCAGCTGTCTTTGGGACGGTGCGCCCCCATTTGATCGGTTCTTGGCCATGTCGGTCATGTAAGCGTTCCGGGCGTCCTTGCCAAGCAAGGGTTTGCCTTTGTCGGAAGTCCCGATAAGACATAATCAAGCAAAAGGAGTTGTGATCATGTCAGACCTTCCCGGCATCGTTGTCACCGGCGCATCTGGCCGTATGGGGCAAATGTTGATCCAGTTGATCGGCGAAAGCGATAAATGCAAGCTTGTTGCCGCGTTGGAACGCAAAGGTCACGATTGGGTCGGGCAAGATATCGGTGTTGCCATGGGAAGTACGGCATTAGGGGTCATTGTGACTGACAATGCCTTGGAAGTATTTGAGAAGGCGCAAGCGGTCATTGATTTCACTTCACCCCAAGCAACCGTTGGCTTTGCAGCCCTTGCCGCGAAAGCACGGGTCGTGCACGTTATTGGCACAACGGGCATGACTGACGACGATTTGGCCAAGGTTGATGCCGCCGCCCTACACGCACCGATTGTGCGGGCTGGGAATATGTCGCTGGGCGTGAATCTTTTGACCAAATTGACCAAGATGGTTGCGGCCGCCTTGGATGAGGATTTCGATATCGAAATCATCGAGGCGCATCACCATCACAAAGTTGATGCACCATCTGGAACGGCCCTGATGCTGGGCGAGGCCGCAGCAGAAGGCCGCGGCGTTTCGCTCAAGGACGTGACGGATAGTGGTCGCGATGGGATCACTGGTGCGCGCAAACGCGGTGACATTGGGTTCAGCGCGATCCGGGGCGGCGACATTGTTGGTGAACACGACGTCATGTTCGCAGCAGCGGGTGAGCGGATCGTCTTGCGCCATCTGGCCTCAGACAGGCGCATCTTTGCCAGAGGGGCGCTCAAAGCGGCGCTTTGGGGGCAAGATAAATCCCCAGGCCAATATGACATGATGGATGTTCTGGGTCTTTAAATGAACCAAACCCGCTATTTGCGCGTTTAAGCATCAAAGATGGAGTTATGAATATGAAGACGTTCGCCCTCGCCACCGCTCTTTTGATTGCGACGCCGGCGCTCGCTGCGGCAGAGTTTGCGCCCCTGTCTGATGAGTCCCGCTTTCTGGAATTGGTCGAAGGACGCGTGCTTTCCAACCGCTTGTTCGGTGTCGAATTGAGCGTCCAGAGAAACGGAACGATCCAAGGCGACGCCGCTGGTTGGGACATCACCGGAACCTGGGATTGGCAGGACGGTTATTTCTGCCGCGAAATGCAATGGGGTGGCGACCCGATTAAATACAATTGCCAGCTTGTCGAGGTGCGTGGATCGGACGAAATGCGGTTCACAGTCGATCAAGGTCGCGGGCGCAGCGCGAGCTTTCGTTTACGCTAGAGGCCGCTAACTCAGAAATCGACGGCAATCCCGCCCTTTTCCCAATCACCAAAGCGGACAGGCTCAGGGCCATCGCGTCCACCATGTTCCTTTGGCAACTTATTTGCTTTTGCCGTCTTCCGACGTTCTTCTGCTTCTGCAAGCGCGCGTTTTGCGGCTTCGGGTAGGTCTTTTTGATCGTCTGACATTGCACGCTCCCTTGTAGGGGTTTGGTCTGTGATATACGCCGCTTCCATCCAAGGGCAAGGGAGCGACACATGCAACAGATCGGCCTTCCGGCGCGCCGCGCGGCGCATCACCTCTTGCGAGAGGTCACAGGTCAAGGGCGACTTTTGTCGGAGCTAACCGGAAGTGGGGCGCTTGATCATCTTGCGTCGGACGATCGTGCACGGGCCTATCGGCTGGCCGCGGATACGCTGCGCGGACTGGATCGAGCAGATCGGATGCTAAAATCGCACCTTTCCAAAAACCCTTCGCTTTACGTGCGCAACGCGCTGCGGCTTGGCACGGTAGAACTGGCCGGGCAGGAGGCTGCCCATGGTGTTGTGAACGCTTATGTCGAAATTGTTGGGCGCAACAAACGCGCCGCTTCCTTCAAAGGGCTGACAAACGCGGTTTTGCGCAAAATCGCTGCGGAAACGGATCGCTGGGACAAACTGCCCGTCCCTGTTACGCCACCTTGGCTTCGCCGCCCGCTGGTCGCGGCTTGGGGACGCAAAGTAATGGACGGGATCGAAAAGGCGCATTTCAAAGGGGCTCCGCTCGATTTAAGCGCAAAAGAAGATGCAGCCGCAGTTGCCGAGGCTACGGGCGGCACGCTTTTGCCCACAGGGTCGATCCGGCTGCACGATGCAGGGCAGGTCAGTGCCCTGCCAGGTTTCGAGGCCGGCGATTGGTGGGTGCAAGACGCGGCCGCCGCTTTGCCGATCAAGCTTTTGGGAGGTATCAAGGGTCTGAACGTCCTCGATCTCTGCGCAGCGCCTGGTGGAAAAACACTTCAACTGGCTGCAGCGGGGGCGCATGTTACCGCGGTTGATCTGTCTGCCGGACGTATGGCGCGTGTGAAAGAGAATTTTCAGCGCACGCGTCTCAGTGCAGAGATTGTCGTCAGCGATGCATTTCAATTTGACCGCGGTGGGTTTGATGTTGTCCTCTTGGACGCGCCCTGTTCGGCGACAGGAACAATCCGCCGCCACCCAGATTTGCCACAAGCCAAAGACGGCGCAGAATTTGGGATGTTGATTGATCAGCAAGCCGCGATGATTGACCATGCGCTAACGTTGTTGCGGCCCGGTGGACGATTGGTGTTTTGCACATGCTCCCTCTTGCCGGACGAAGGCGAAGTCCAGATCGAAGAGGCCTTGGCCCGTCATCAAGGACTTTCCTTGGACAAGACCGCAAATGATCTCCCATGGATTGATGACAATTGGCGCTGTGACGACGGCGGTTTGCGTATCAGACCAGATCACTGGGCCGACAAGGGGGGCCTTGATGGTTTTTACATGGCCGTTTTGACAAAGCCTGCGTGACAGCTTGCCCAACTGAGCCTAGAGTGCCGCCAACAAAGAAGCGTTCAAACGCAAGTCGAGGCAGCTTTGGTGTCCAATTCAAAAACATGGCGCGCGCGCCGCGTCCAGTGCTGGCACAGAACCCACGCGCGCTTAGCGGCCCGGGCACGACCAGCGACGGCGTTTGTCACGTCCCCCGAGCCGCGCACCATCGGTCATTTTGCTCGTGGACGGCAGTTGATCGCAGGCAATCTTTTGTTCGCGGGACATCTGACCGAAGCGAAAGGCGCAAGCGTTTGGGACATTCAAACAGACAACCCATTGGTGATCGACGCGATCCAAGGGTGTCGTTGGTTAGATGATCTTGCCGCTGTCGGCGATTTTCGCGCCCGCGCCATCGCGCAAGAATGGATTCAAGATTGGATCAATCGGTATGGAAACGGGACCGGTCCAGGCTGGACGCCTGATTTAACGGGGCGCCGACTGATCCGTTGGATCAACCACGGCATTTTCTTGATGCGGGGCATTAAAAGCACCGATTCCGACAAGTTTTTTCGCAGTTTAGGTCAACAAACGATCTTTTTGTCGCGTCGCTGGCGACGGGCGGCACCGGGATTGCCACGGTTCGAAGCACTGACAGGATTAATTTACGCAGGCCTTGCCTTGGAAGGGATGGAACGTTTTGTCGCCCCAGCGATCAAGGCTTTGGCCAAAGACTGCAAGACCGAAATCGATGATCAAGGTGGCATCCGCACCCGCAATCCAGAAGAATTGCTTGAGGTTTTTTCCTTGATCAATTGGGTTGTTTTGGCACTGAGCGAAGTGGATCGCCCTACACCCGAAGACTTGCAAGCCGCGCTGGAGCGAATGGCGCCGACATTGCGCGCTTTGCGCCATTCCGACGGCGCCCTAGCGCGATTCCACGGCGGTGGCCGCGGGATGGAGGGACGACTAGACGCCGCACTCGCCACATCGGGAATCAAAGACGCCCCAGGTGACGGATTGCACATGGGTTTCTTGCGGCTCAATGCAGGGCGTTTGTCCATCCTGACCGACGCCAGCCCGCCGCCTTCCGGTGATGCTTCGATCAATGGACATGCATCCACGTTATCTTTTGAACTGACATCCGGTCGACGGTCCTTGGTCGTAAATTGTGGATCAGGTCGCAGCTTTGGCCCGGAATGGCGACGCGCCGGGCGGGCAACGCCCAGCCATTCAACGCTGTGTATTGAGGGATATTCCTCGACCCGATTGGCTGCACCATCACGACTCTTGGGAACTCCTCTCGATATACTCGAAGCGCCGCCAACAAAGATGAATTGCGAAGTTTCCGACTTACCCGATGGCAAACGGGCAGAGCTTTCGCACAACGGGTATCAATTGACGCATGGTTTGACTCATGCCCGTACTTTGGATGTTGCTGACGATGGTCGCGGGCTGGTTGGTGAAGATTTGATCACCACGCTGTCCACCGATGACGAAAGACGTTTTGCAAAAGCGTTGGAAAGAACCGATCTACAGGGCATCCCCTTTACCGTGCGATTCCATTTGCACCCGGATGTGGACGCGATTGTGGATCTTGGCGGGGCGGCGGTGTCCATGGCGCTGAAGTCGGGTGAAATCTGGGTGTTTCGCCATGATGGCAGTGCGGCTTTATCGCTTGAACCCTCTGTCTTTTTAGAAAATGGACGCTTGAAACCGCGTTCAAGCAAACAGATGGTTTTATCTGGGCGCGCAATGGCCTATGCGACCCGCGTGCGTTGGTCATTGGCAAAGGCACAGGACACGCCGGATGTGGTGCGTGACCTGGCTTCACCCGGATGACAAGGCGCATTATGATTAGGCTTGGGGGCTATAGATGACTGACCTGCATCCAGTGCGACGTGCGCTGATTTCCGTATCCGATAAAACTGGTATGATTGAATTTGCGACGGCTTTAGCTGGGCACGGGATTGAGCTTCTCTCAACAGGTGGATCGGCGCAAAGTTTACGCGATGCAGGGTTGACTGTGCGTGACGTGGCGGATGTGACGGGTTTCCCTGAAATGATGGACGGACGGGTCAAGACGTTGCACCCGGTGGTTCATGGTGGCTTGTTGGCGCGGCGTGACAATGACGGTCATTTGGCGGCGATGACAGAACACAACATTGGTGAAATCGACCTACTGGTAGTGAATCTGTACCCGTTTGAGGAAACCGTCGCCAAAGGCGCTGATTTTGATACCTGCATCGAAAACATCGACATTGGTGGGCCAGCGATGATCCGCTCTGCCGCCAAAAACCATGCGTTTGTGAACGTCGTAACAGATGTGCAGGACTATTCCGATGTTCTAGCAGAGCTTGATGCGAATAGCGGGAAGACAACGCTGGCCTTGCGCCAACGCCTTGCCCAAACGGCCTATGCGCGCACAGCGGCCTATGACACCGCCGTCAGCACATGGATGGCAGGGGCGATCAAGGATAACACGCCGCGGCGACGCTCGTTTAGTGGGGCGCTGGCCCAAACCCTGCGCTACGGCGAAAACCCACACCAAACCGCCAGCTTCTACACCGATGGGTCAAACAGACCGGGCGTTGCGACCGCTGTGCAGCATCAGGGCAAGGAATTGTCGTATAACAACATCAATGACACCGATGCAGCCTTTGAACTGGTGGCCGAATTTGACCCAGCCGATGGACCTGCAGTTGCGATCATCAAACACGCCAACCCTTGCGGCGTGGCGCGTGGGGAGACATTGATCAACGCCTACAAAGCGGCGTTTGACTGTGACCGCACTAGCGCCTTTGGCGGGATCGTCGCGCTGAACCAACCGCTGGACGAAGCAACCGCGCTCGAAATGTCGGGGATATTTACCGAGGTGGTGATCGCGCCCGGTGCCTCTGACGCGGCCAAAGCGGTGTTTGCCGCGAAAAAGAACCTTCGCCTTTTGACAACCGATGGGCTTCCCGACCCCAAAGTTGGTGGAATGACTTATCGACAGGTTGCAGGCGGGATGCTGGTGCAGGACAAGGATGTTGGTTTTGTCGGCATGGATGACCTAAAGGTTGTGACCAAAGTCGCGCCAAGTGATGGACAGATGAAAGACCTGCTGTTTGCATGGAAGGTCGCCAAACACGTCAAATCCAACGCGATTGTCTATGTGAAAAACCATGCGACGGTCGGCGTCGGCGCTGGGCAAATGTCACGTCTCGACTCAGCTTTGATCGCAGCAAAGAAATCCGAACGGATGGCAGAGGCAATGGGCCTGCCCGAACCGCTAACCAAAGGCTCTGCTGTGGCCTCTGACGCATTCTTTCCTTTCGCGGATGGGCTGCTCGAAGCTGTCGCTGCGGGTGCAACCTGCGTTATCCAACCAGGTGGGTCGATGCGCGATGACGAAGTGATCGCCGCCGCGGACGAGGCCGGGATCGCCATGGTGTTCACTGGGATGAGGCACTTTAGACACTGATATGCGTATTCTATTTTGGACAAGCTTTTGGATTTTTCTGTCTGACCAAGTCAGCAAGTATCTCATTCTGCATGTCCTGAAACTAGACGCGCCGGGTGTTAGCCCGGTGACTGTGATCCCCGGTTTCATTGAGTTTCGCATGGCTTGGAACCGTGGTGTTAATTTCGGCCTTTTCGCGGATTACGACATGAAATGGGCCTTAGTCGCCGTGGCGATGGCAATTACGATTGGGGTTCTTGTCTGGCTTTGGCGCAGTGGAACAACAAAACTGGGCTATATCGCAGGCGGTTTTCTGGTGGGTGGGGCGCTTGGCAATGTAATTGACCGGGTTCTTTACGGCGCGGTCGCAGATTTTCTGAATGTCACCTGCTGTGGGATCAACAATCCTTACGCCTTCAACATTGCCGATATCGCGATTTTTATTGGTGCTGTTGGGCTGGCCTTTATCCCCGAAAATGATGCGCCGAAATCCAAGCGCAAAAAGCCCTCGTGACGCTCGGCTCCGCATGGGTTAAGGTGTCGCCATGAAGACTGAAGGACGTATGATGCGCGCGACAATTCTGGTTCTTACGTTGCTTTCTCTGATGGCCTGCGCTGGGTCAGACAGACCGCTGCGCGATTTAGCTGATGCTGGAAATGGGCCCGACGAATTTTCTGTCAGCCCGGGATTGCCCTTGGAATTGCCAAGCGACCTAAACCTGCCGGAACCAACGCCCGGCGGCGGCAACCTGACCGATACCTTCCCTGTTTCAAACGCACTCGTGGCCTTAGGTGGCCGGTCAAACGTGGCGGGTGGCATTCCAAACGCGGACGCAGGCCTTATCGCTTTTGTCAGCCGTAATGGGGTCAGTCCATCGATCCGCGGAACCCTCGCAGAGGACGACGCAAATTTTCGCACGCGCGCGCGACGATTTAGCCTAAACCCGTTTCGCCAGGGCGATCGCTACTTTAGCGCCTATGCACGCCAAGCGTTGGACGCTTACGCCGAATTGGATCGTTTCCGCGCCGCCGGTGTCGCCACGCCCTCCGCGCCGCCGCAATAGTCGCTAAATCTCACATAAACGTATGAACGCTTGAAGCGGCGCGTCAGCAGCGTACTTATGTTATGGAACCAGAAAAGGACCAAACCAATATGCGTCTGATCGCCACCCTTTTTGCTGTCTTGCTTCCCGTCTCTGCATTTGCCGAGGAAGTTACGACCTACACCCTTGATAACGGGATGGAGGTTGTCGTCATCGAAGACCACCGTGCCCCCGTTGTGGTGCATATGGTCTGGTACAAGATCGGATCCGCTGACGAACCTGTCGGTGCCTCCGGTGTCGCGCATTTCTTGGAACATTTACTGTTTAAAGCGACTGACAAACTGGAATCAGGCGAATTCTCTGCAACCGTGGCGGCCAATGGTGGTTCGGACAATGCGTTCACCAGTTATGACTACACCGCGTATTTCCAGCGGATCGCGGCGGATCGGTTAGAGCTGATGATGGATATGGAATCCAACCGCATGAACAATTTGCGGATCACGGCCGATGACGTCGAAACCGAACGCAACGTGGTGCTAGAAGAACGCAACCAACGCACAGAAAATAATCCAAATGCGCTCGCTCGTGAACAGTTTCGCGCCGCGCTTTACCAAAACCATCGCTACGGCGTGCCGATCATTGGTTGGAAGCATGAGATGGAGCAGCTGGAACTCGAAGACGCTATTGCCTTTTACGACCTATACTACAGCCCCAACAACGCGATCCTTGTGGTCGCTGGTGATGTTGAACCTGATGAAGTGCTGGCATTGGCCAAAGAATACTACGGTGTCATTCCGGCTGAACCAAACCTTCCCGAACGCATTCGCCCAGAAGAACCGCCACAAAGGGCCGAACGGCGTATCACCTACGTTGATCCACGGGTGAGCCAAGCCTATGTCACCCGCAGCTACCTGGCGCCTGAACGCGACGCAGGCGCACAACAAGAGGCCGCAGCGCTCGTGTACCTTGCCGAATTACTGGGCGGGTCGTCATTTACCTCCGTTCTTGGCGAGGCCTTGCAGTTTGAACAACAAGTCGCAGTCTTTACCAGCGCGGGCTACGGCGGTTTGTCGCTTGACGATACATCATTTGGATTGTCGGTGGTGCCGGCGGCTGGTGTCACCTTGTCAGAGGTCGAACAGGCAATGGATGACGCTATTGCGGCGTTTATGAATGCGCCGATTGATCCCGATGACATGACGCGCATCCGCAACCAGCTGCGCGCCTCTGAAATTTATGCCAAGGATAACACCCAAGGGCTCGCCCGGCGCTATGGCGCGGCATTGACCCAAGGGCTCACGATCCAAGACGTGCAAGACTGGCCCGATGTCTTGCAAGCCGTGACAGAACAGGACATCAAAGCCGCTGCTGCCAAGGTCCTTAACAAAAATCAGGCGGTGACCGGCTGGGTCGTCGCAAATGAGGAGGACGCGCAATGATCCGCACCTTTGTCCTAACCCTGATCTGTGCGATCGGCGGCACCGTCGCAAGCGCCGCGATTGACATCAAGGAAGTCACCTCCCCCGGTGGGATCCAAGCGTGGATGGTCGAAGAACCTTCAATTCCCTTTGCAGCCCTTGAAATTCGCATTCGTGGTGGCGCGTCCCTAGATGCCCCCGGCAAGCGTGGTGCTGTGAACCTTATGATGGGATTGATAGAGGAAGGGGCAGGCGACATGGACGCGCGCGCCTTCCAAGCCAAACGCGAAGAGCTCGCGGCGAGCTTTCGGTTCCGTGCCTTTGACGACACGATCGCGATCAGCGCAGAATTCCTGAGCGAAAATCGGGATGAAGCTCTTTCACTGCTACGTGAGGCCCTCATAAACCCGCGGTTTGATCAAACTGCGATTGACCGGGTGCGTGCGCAGGTCCTCACCGGGATTGCGTCGGATGAAAAGGACCCAAACCGCATCGCAAGTGCGTTTTTTAACGAGGTCGCCTTTGGTGATCATCCCTATGGGACCAACATGGATGGAACCGTCGAAAGCGTGAATGCCCTGACCCGCGATGATATCATTGCAGCACACAAAGCCGCGCTAACACGTGATCGTATTTTTGTTGGCGCTGTTGGTGACATCACTGCTGACGAACTGGGTCCGATCCTTGACACCTTGCTGGGCGATCTTCCCGCCGAAGGGCCGCCTTTGCCCAAGGATGTGGATTTCGGCCTGCAAGGTGGCGTAACAGTCATCGATTATGAAACCCCGCAATCGGTTGCGCTCTTTGGGCACGAGGGCATCAAACGCGACGACGATGATTTTTTTGCAGCCTACATTCTTAATCAGGTCCTCGGCGCCAGTGGCTTTGAAAGCCGGCTAATGGAAGAGGTCCGTGAAAAGCGCGGGCTGACGTATGGTATCCGCACCTTCCTCGTGCCCAAGAACCACGCCGAAATGATCCTCGGTTCTGTGGCCTCCGCAAATGCAACAATCGCAGAAGCAATCGACGTCACTCGCGCCGAATGGGATCGCATGGCGACCCAAGGGATGACAGCGGATGAACTGGCGACGGTCAAAACCTACCTCACCGGGGAATACCCACTGCGCTTTGACGGGAATGCCGAAATCGCCAGTATTCTTGTAGGAATGCAAATGATCGGGCTGCCACCAGACTATGTCATCAACCGCAACGATTATATCGAAGCGGTGACATTGGAAGACGTAAACCGGGTCGCATCCGAATTGCTGGATGCAGAGGCGCTACATTTCGTCGTGGTCGGCAAACCCGAAGGGCTGCAATAATAGGCGAACCGTTCCACTGCGTACAGGCTGCGTATCATCTTGCCCTAAAATACTCCCGCCAGAGGCACCCGTACGACGATGTAAGTGCACTGTCGGCCGTAACTTTGGCGACCTAGGGGGATAAACCCCCTCGCAGAATCGGCGCTGGGCATGCTATACCTTGTGGCATGGCCCTGACCGACCCCCAGATAAAGCCTCAGCCTGTCATCCGGCAGCTTGACGATGCTGCTATCAATCGCATCGCCGCGGGCGAGGTCGTGGAACGTCCGGCCTCTGCGGTGAAAGAACTGGTGGAAAACGCTATTGACGCGGGCGCAACTCGGATCGAAGTGGCCATCGCCGATGGAGGCAAGACGCTGATCCGGGTGACGGACAACGGCTGTGGGATAGACCCCGACGACCTGCCGCTCGCGCTGTCGCGCCATGCCACCAGCAAAATCGACGGCACGGACCTGCTAAACATCCACTCTTTTGGGTTTAGGGGGGAAGCGCTTCCCTCCCTCGGCTCTGTAGGGCGGCTGACGATAACCAGTCGGGCGCAAGGTGCGGCGGGGGAAATCGCAGTCACCGGAGGGGAAATGTCCCCGGTCCGACCGGCAGCGCTCTCTGCAGGCACGATCGTCGAGTTGCGCGATCTGTTTTTCGCCACGCCCGCGCGGCTGAAATTTCTGCGCAGTGACCGTGCCGAAAACCAAGCGATCAGTGACGTGATCAAACGACTCGCGATGGCAGAACCATTCGTGACTGTGATCCTGCGCGATGTCTCTGGCGGTGATAGCCGCACGGTGTTCCGCGCGGATGCTGAAACCGGCGATATGTTTGATGCGCTGCACGGACGGCTCAAGACGATCCTTGGTCGTGACTTTGCTGAAAACGCCCTGCCGATTGACGCGATGCGCGATGGGTTCCACCTGACTGGTTATGCGGCTTTGCCGACCTATTCACGCGGGGCTGCTGTGGCGCAATACCTGTTCGTAAACGGCCGTCCCGTGCGGGACAAAATGTTGCTTGGTGCATTGCGTGCGGCCTATATGGATGTGCTTAGCCGGGATCGGCACCCGGTTGCGGCGCTGTTCGTGGATTGCGACCCAACGCTTGTGGATGTTAACGTGCATCCGGCCAAATCGGAGGTTCGGTTTCGCGATCCGGGTGCCGTGCGCGGCTTGATCGTATCGGGCTTAAGGCATGCCTTGGCAGAGGCGGGACACCGCGCATCGACGACTGTGGCGGGGGCAACATTGGGGGCAATGCGGCCCGAAGTGGTGGAACCGCGCGTCTACCAGATGGATCGGCCCACACACAGTCACCCCAGTTTTACCGCGCGCTCCATGACGTTTCAGGCGCAGGCACCAGGGTTCTCTGAAACTCCGTCAGCCCGGATCGAACCCGAACCAGAACCTGATTTGCAGGCCGCTCCGCTCGGGGCTGCGCGGGCACAGGTGCACGAAAATTATATCATCGCCCAGACCGAAACGGGGATGGTGATTGTAGATCAGCATGCCGCGCACGAACGGCTGGTCTATGAAAAACTTAAAACGCAAATGGCCGAAAATGGGGTCGCAGCGCAAACGCTCTTGATCCCCGAGATTGTCGAGATGACGGAAAACGAAGCTGCCAGCCTCATGGCAATCAGCGGTGAACTGTCCACGCTTGGGCTGACGTTTGAACCCTTCGGCGGCGGCGCGATTGCAGTGCGCGAAACGCCTGCGATCCTTGGTGAAGTCAACGCGCAGGCGCTGCTGCGCGACATCCTTGATGAGCTTGCAGATCAAGGCGACAGCGCACGCGTGCAAACCAAAATCGACGCAATCCTCAGCCGGGTGGCGTGCCATGGCTCTATCCGATCTGGCCGCCGGATGAGCGGAGAAGAAATGAATGCGCTTCTGAGGCAGATGGAAACAACGCCGCTTTCCGGGCAATGCAATCACGGTAGGCCTACCTACGTCGAGCTCAAATTATCTGACATCGAGCGGCTTTTTGGGCGCACATGATCCAGATTGGCACATATACCTTTGACCTGAATGACCCGCTGGTGATTGGCGCGCTGGTCGGAGCCGGGCTGTTCTTGCTAATCCTGATCCTGCTAATTGTCACGGTTCGGAGGGCAGGCAGCAATGCGCAAGCAGCGCAGCTTTTGGCGACGCAACTGGGTGGGCTGGGGCACCGGGTTGAAGGCATCTCAAACGGGCAGCAGCAATTGTTTGGTGGACTAACCTCAGTCACCGAAGCACAAGCGCAGCAGCAGGCGCAAACGCTAAAGTTGATGGAACAACGTCTGGCAGAAGTGAATGACGCGATGGGGCAAAATCTGGCCCATTCTGCACAACGGACGGCGCAGTCGCTGGGAGAGTTGCAGCAGCGGCTTTTGTCCATCGACAAGGCACAGGACAACATCACCAAACTGTCTGGCGACGTTCTGTCACTACAAGACATCCTGTCCAATAAGCAAACGCGCGGGGCCTTTGGTGAAATTCAGCTCAATGATATCGTCAGCAAGGCGTTGCCACCGGACGCCTATGCGTTCCAGAAAACCCTGTCCAACGGCAGCCGCCCGGATTGTCTGATCGACCTGCCTAACCCGCCCGGTCCCATCGTTATTGACGCGAAATTCCCGCTTGAGGCCTACGAAGCGCTGCGCAGTGCATCCACCGATTGGGAGGTGAATGAGGCCGCGAAATTCATGCGCTCTTCGGTCAAAAAACACATCAAGGATATCGCGGAAAAGTACATCCTCGATGGCGAAACGGCTGACGGTGCGCTGATGTTTCTGCCCAGCGAAGCGGTCTATGCTGAACTGCACGCAACCTTTCCCGAACTCATCCGCGAAGGGTTCGAAGCACGGGTTTGGATTGTCTCGCCCACCACGTGCATGGCAACACTTAACACCATGCGCGCGATCCTCAAAGACGCACGGATGCGCAAGGAATCCAACCGCATCCGGCGTGAACTTTCACTCCTTTTGGCGGATGTGGATCGGATGGCAACGCGGGTAGACAACCTTGATCGGCATTTCAATCAGGCGCACAAAGACATCTCGGACATCAAAATTAGCGCAGAAAAAGCCGGACGTCGGGCCAAACGACTGGATACGTTCGATTTTGAAGAACTGGCAGAGGATCCAAAGGTTGTCCCGCTCACACCACCAGTGGGCTAGTCGGAAAACAACAAAGCCCCAGCCTGGGGCCGGGGCTTTGAAGCACAACGTGGTGGGTCTTCCTAAATATCGATGAATTTCTGCGCCATCCGCGGGATCAGACCCTTGAACGCGAGCGGTGCATCTGTTGCGGACAAACAAATGCAATCCTGACCCGGTTCAGCCACCGGCGTGTGGGTCAGATCTTCGTTTGCGACTTCGACATCGCCGACATTGAATCGATCCTCTTCATCGCTGAACGCACCCTGAAGAACGAGCGTCAACTCTGTCCCCTTGTGACCATGATCTGGTACCGCGGTTCCAGCAGGAATGCGCAGCAAACGAACCGTCGCCTTGTCTGATGTGCTCAGCATCATTTGACTAACGCCCCCGCCAATCCGACGCCACTTTACGTCTTTGAGGTCGCCACCGACATAGTTTTGCAATGGCGTGGGGAACACCGTGTCTGGCTTTGGTGCTTGTTTGGCGTCTTCCTTACGGAATGCATTGTCAGCGATAAGCGCTAAGGCCGCTTTCAAGCTGTCTTCTGCCAATTCAGCGGGATCGCCTGACATCATGACTTCCCCGCCAAGCGCGTCATACTCGGCCAAGGCGGCGCGGCAGTCGTCGCACATGGATATGTGCGTAGCTACGATCAGATTAAAGGCTTCCGGCAAGGAACCCGCAGAATAGCCCATCAACAGAGCATCGGTAAGGTGGTGTTTGATCGGTGTCATCATTTTCACTTCATTTCATCGCATGGCGCAAACGGTCTAGCGCCAAACGTATCCTAGATTTTATCGTACCAAGCGGAAGTCCCGTCTTGGCCGCTATTTCACTGTGCGAAAGGTCACCAAAGTATGCATCTTCGATGAGCTTCCTTTGTTTTTCGGGCAATTGCGCCAAGGCTTGGCCCAACTGGTCTGTCTCTTGTTGCAGTGCGATTTGGTCTGCTTGATCAGGTTCCGCTTCTGGACCCCACGTTAATTCTTCCGGTTCTGGCCGGCGGTCTTTGCGGATCATATCGATCCGTCGGTTCCGGGCGATGGTAAAGATCCATGTTGAAACGCTTGCTTTGCCCGGATCGAACAAATGAGCCTTTCGCCAAAGGGTTGCCATCACATCCTGAGCGCATTCTTCCGCCACGTCGGCGGTCGCCCCGGATTTCATCAAAAATGACTTCACGCGCGGCGCAAAGTAACTGAAAACTTCCGCGAACGCGGCTTTGTCACCGTTTTGAATACACCGCATTTGGGTGACCCACATCATCCGCTTTGTTGTTTCGTCCGTCGTCACAGTTTCCAACCCCGAAGAGAACAGATTCATCCTTTCATGCCCCGCCTTCTGACGCGGCACAATGGGCGAAACCCCGGATGGGCGATCTTGCGTGCTGGCTAACATACGGTATTTACGCGTCTGCTTCGGATCCGGATCAAAATAATTTCTATTGAAAGTCATCTAGCTATGCGTTGGTGCGTAACAGATGTAAGACCAAGCTAGTGTGACGGAGAATTTTTCATGCCAAATCAATCGATGACCGAGCCGCCGCGCAAAATTGCGGTGATCGGAGCGGGAATCTCCGGCATGGGAGCGGCGCACAGATTAGCCCAAAACAATCGGGTGGTTTTGTTTGAGAGCGAAAAACGGTTGGGCGGCCATGCCCGCACCCGGATGGCAGGACCTGACAAGACAGTTGCGGTCGATACGGGTTTTATCGTCTTTAATTGTGCCAACTATCCGAATCTCACACGTCTGTTCAACGACCTCAACGTGCCAGTTGTCAAAAGCAACATGAGCTTTGCGGCTTCCTTCGACGACGGCGCTTTCGAATATGCGTTACAATCATTGAACAGCTTGTTCGGGCAGCGTGGTAATATGATCAGTCCAAAGTTTTATCGCATGCTGCGCGATCTGGTAGTTTTCAACTCCAAAGGTCTTGAAACAAGCCAAGAGCCAGACATGACGATTGCCGGCTTGATTGAGAAATTACGCCTGAGCGAGTTCTTCCGCGATCACTATCTGTTGCCGTTTTCTGGGGCGATCTGGTCCACGCCGAAAGACCAGATCATGGATTTTCCAGCGGCCAGCCTTTTGAAGTTCTTTGACAACCACGCGCTGTTGTCCGCGACTGGCCAGCATCAGTGGTACACTGTTCAGGGCGGGAGCCAGTCTTATGTCCGCCTTTTAGGTCAGGACATGGTACAGCGCGGTGTTAATGTGCGACTAGATGCGGCCGTCGATGGTGTGCGACGGACACTCAATGGGGTTGAGGTCAAATCAAACAGACAGGACTGGGAAGCGTTTGATGAAGTGATCTTTGCGACCCATTCTGACATCACGATGCGCCTTTTATCCGACCCGTCACCGGCCGAAATGAGCATCCTCAGCGCGGTGCGCTATCAACCGAATTCGGTTGTTTTGCATTCAGATACGTCGATCATGCCAAAGCGTCGGCGTGTTTGGGCTTCGTGGAATTATACAGAAGGCAAGAACAAAATCGATGATCAGATCGACCTGACCTACTGGATGAATAGCCTGCAAACCTTGGATACGACAGATCCATATATGGTGACGTTGAATTCGACGCGCCCAATTCGCGAAGACCTGATTTGGGACGAATGCACCTTGCACCACCCGGTCTATGATGCGGCTGCCATTGCGGCACAAGAACAGGCGCGCGTGATCAACGGCACCAATCGTACATGGTTTTGTGGGGCTTGGATGAAAAACGGCTTCCACGAAGATGGGCTATCATCGGCCTATGATGTCGTTGACGCTTTGAACACGACCACGCGAATAATACTGGCAGCCGAATGAACATCATCCAGCACATTGCGGGAGAAACATTTCATGGACGTCGTGGTGCGGTCCGCAATGATTTCCGGTATTCCATCGATTATGTCCTCGTAAACCTTGACGAACCATTGCAGGCACCGCGCTTGTTTGGACGCAATGGTGCTGGTTTGATGTCACTTCATGATTGTGATCATGGCGGACCACCCAAGGCCGGAAAGGGTGCCGATTGGGTACGTGATGTTCTAGCGGCGCATAACCTACCAACGGGTGGGGCGATCAAACTGCTAGCCCAGCCTCGTGTGCTTGGGCATGTTTTTAATCCTGTTAGCTTTTGGCTGTGTTACGACGACGCCAATCGTTTGATCGTGGTCATTGCCGAAGTGACCAACACATTTGGAGATCGCCACTCCTACATCTGTTTTCACGATGATCTGCGCGAGATTACCAAGCAGCAAAAACTGACCGCGCAAAAGATCATGCACGTTTCTCCGTTCCAGCCGGTCGAGGGCGGCTATGTGTTTACCTTCGACATAAGCGCTGACAACGTCCACATCATCATCGACTACAGCCGGGGCAACGGCGGTGTCATTGCCACGCTGAAAGGCACAATCAAACCGCTGACGACAGCCGGAATGATCAAGTCTGCGTTGCGTCGCCCGTTTGGATCGCGTCGGGTGCTGGCGCTGATCCACTGGCAAGCAGTCAAACTTTGGTGGAAAGGCGCAACCTTTCGCAGCCAGCCGCCCGCGCCCGTGGATGAGGTGAGCAGGTGATCGGCGCATGGCGTGACCGCTTGCCCGCTTTCAGCTTGTTCGCCGCGATCCTCTCGGCGGCGGGGCTGCCGATCTATATTTATGCGCCCAAGTATTATGCCGATACTTATGGCGTGAGCCTGACCGCACTTGGGGCCATCCTGTTTGGTTTGCGTCTGTTCGATGTTGTCCAAGATCCCGTTCTTGGTTGGATCAGCGAACGCTTGGGGGCTGCGCGAGCGTTTTGGGTCGGGGTCGGGGCACTGGTGCTTGCGTTGTCGATGTACGGGCTGTTTGCCGTGCCGCCGCCCATTGCACCAGCTTGGTGGTTTGGCCTCACAGTGACAGGTTTGTTCACGTCCTTCTCTTTCCTAACAATCAACTTTTACGCCCAAGGAATCCAAAAGGCTGACGGGTTGACGGGCAGCCATATGCGGCTGGCCGCGTGGCGCGAAACCGGGGCCTTGCTTGGTGTCTGCATTGCTGCCGTGATGCCGACAATGCTGGCCGGGGCGGTCATGCTACCTTTTGCCGCCTATGCGCTTGGGTTCGGTGCGATCACGATCCTTGCTACCATGCTGATGCACCGGGAATGGACCGCCAGCGCGATCAAAACAGAACCCACGCCAATCGGGACGATCCTGTCGGACAAAGTGACACGCAGACTGCTGATCTTGGCACTGGTGAACGCAACACCGCTGGCTGTGTCATCCACATTATTCCTCTTCTTTGTGGAAAGCAGGCTGGGGGCCGTGGGTTGGGAAGGGCCGCTTTTGGTTCTGTTCTTTCTTGCCGCCGCACTTTCTGCGCCGATCTGGTCGCGACTGGCGCAATCCTATGGGGCAAAGCGAGTTTTGCTGACGGCAATGCTACTTGCCGTGGCGTCATTTGGGTATACGCTGACTTTATCTGAGGGCCAATACATCCAATTTGCAATTGTCTGCGTACTATCAGGAGCAACCATTGGTGCTGACCTGACGTTGCTGCCCGCTTTGTTCGCAAAGCGCATGGCAGTTGTATCCCCAAACGGGGGACAGGGGTTCGGGCTGTGGTCGCTGGTGAACAAATTTACGTTAGCTTTTGCGGCTGTCCTACTTTTGCCGTTGTTGGAAAATGCTGGTTTCGTGTCCGGATCAACTGATCTGCCGACAGATGCCCTGAACAGATTGACGGTTCTCTATGCGGGGGTGCCGTGTGTATTGAAATTGGTGGCAATTGCGATGTTAGCAGCCATCACATTGGAGGACTGAACGCTATGTCGTTTTTGCCCTATTTTATCTTTGGTGCGGGCCTGATGCTTGCGGCAGTTTTTGCCAAGTCACGCTATGTCTCGTTTTGGGCGCAAAAACCGGAGGATTATGCCACAGGACCAGTTTTCGACATTCGCGAACGGTTTAACGGGCCGATTGATTGCGAAGGCGTCATTTATGGACCGACGGGTCGTGTAACATCTCGTTTTGTCGCGCATTTTGATGCGCAATGGGAAGGCAACAAATGCACGATGAAGGAAGTGTTCCATTACGACAGCGGTCAGGTGCAGAACCGTGAATGGAAACTTACTTTGGGAAATGATGGTTCTATCCTTGCCCAAGCACCCGATGTGATCGGCCAAGGAAGTGGGCAGCAGACAGGGTCGGCTGTTTTGCTCAATTACCGACTAAAGCTCACCGATGATGCAGGTGGGTATGTGTTGGACACGACGGATTGGATGTATCTGATGCAAAACGGGTCTATTATGAACCGCAGCCAATTCCGCAAATTTGGGATCAAAGTTGCGGAACTCGTTGCCACGATGCGACCAGCATCGCCGCAAACTGTCCCCGGAGAGTAAGATGAACAATTGGAACGGCAAGCGTTACTGGCTTGTTGGCGCCAGTGAAGGTCTTGGTCGCGCTCTTGCTCATGTGATGAGCAGATCAGGCGCTGAAGTCATCGTCTCCGCCCGTTCCAAAGACCGACTGGCAGAGTTAGTGCAAGAACTGCCAGGAAAAGCCAGTTTTGTGGCGCTTGACGTCATCGACCTTGCCTCGGTGCAGGCGGCGGCTGAAGAGGTTGGGCAAATCGATGGGGTTGTCTACCTTGCGGGTGTCTATTGGCCGATGAAGGCCCGGGAGTGGGACAATGAAAAAGCCGAACTCATGGGCCAAATCAACTTTCTGGGCGCTTCGCGCGTTGTTGGATGCGTCATGGAACAAATGGCCGAACGGGATAGCGGTCATATCGTTTTGACGGGATCCTTGTCAGGGTTCAGAGGTTTGCCCGGCGCCATTGGCTATGCGTCGTCAAAGGCCGGGATGATGGCACTTGCTGAATCGATGCAGGCCGATTTGCGCAACACCGGCATCAAGGTGCAACTGGTGAATCCTGGCTTCATTAGAACGCGTTTGACGGACAAGAATGACTTTTCGATGCCCTTCATAATGGAGGCAGAGGACGCCGCGCGCGAAGTCTTCGAACATATGAACACGGACCATTTCAAGAAAAGCTTCCCTCGGCTTTTTTCGTGGGTTTTCAGGGGGTCGCAGTTCCTGCCCGACTGGATTTACTACCGATTATTCGGCGCAAAATAGCGAACACGCGTGCCAATGGTGCCTTAATTTTGCCTCATTTGGGTAAAACCTGCCGTATTCTCGCCACATATTGGATGAACTTTTGCCTCATTTGGGGGCGGAGAGTGAAAGGGTTTTGACATTCCTTTGCAAAGACGGGACCCTGCTCAGCAATAAATAAAAAACGAGCGCAGGTATAAACCATGTTCAGGATCGCAATACCGCTGCTATGCAGCGTTTCTTTGGTCGCGTGTGATGTTGTTGGGCCAAATTACACCGCCCCAATTGCATCAGTTTCACCAACCTATGTCGGTGGTGGGTCTCAGCAACTACTTTCCGCTTCTACGTCGCGTTGGTGGACAGGTTTGGGTGACCCTCTGCTAAGCGAATTAGTTGAACGTGGAAACATGAACAATATCGATCTGCAGCTTGCTCTTGAACGCATCCGCGCCTCACAGGCGGCGGCAGGCCGGGTTGGTGTGAACGCTCTGACCAGCGGTGCGTTGACCGGTAATGTCGCGCGCGGTGAAAACGGCGGTTTCGAGAACAACACGGAAAGTGTGCAAATCAACGCCAACTACGTCTTTGATTTGTTTGGTGGTGCCGCTCGCAGCGTTGAACAAGCCGAAGCCCTGATCGAAGCCAGTCAAGCTGACGCTGGTACTGTGCGCCTCGCCTATTTGTCGCAAATTATCAACGCCTATATTCAAGCGCGCTTTTTCCAAGAAGCGACAGCAATCAACCGTCAAACCATTCGCAGTCGCCGTGAAACCTTGGCCCTTGTTCAGCAACGCCGCGACGCAGGCGAAGCGACAGAGCTCGAAGTCCAGCAAGCGCGCGCAAACCTTGCTTCTGCTGAGGCAGGCTTGCCCATTCAGATTGCAAACTTCGAGGCCAACGTTTTTAGCATTGCCACATTGATTGGCGAACCGGCGGATCCGATCCGGCGCCTGATGACATCAGGAAGCCCGCAGCCGCGCCCGCGCATGTCTAGCCGGTTTGGCGTACCCGCTGATTTGATCCGCAACCGTCCTGACATTCATTCCGCAGAACGCAGCTTTGCTGCTGCGACAGCCGCGATCGGTGTGTCAGAAGCGCAGCTTTATCCGTCCGTCAGCCTTGGCGGTGTCGTTGCAGTGGGCAGCACAGATCGGTGGAGCTTTGGACCTAACTTGAATATTCCGCTTTTGACCCGCGGTGTTTTGAAGGCCAACGTGGAAGTCGCAGAATCTCAAGCGCGTCAGGCTGAGCTGACGTATCGCCAAACTGTTTTGACGGCGGTCGAAGAAGTGCAACGCGCTATCGCTCTTTGTCTTGGATGGGGGCGTCAACTTAACAGTCAAGAACGGGCCATTCGTGCCGCGCAATCTGTACTGAACCTAAGCCGCGAAAGCTATCGTGGCGGCGCAATTACTTTGACCGAAGTGTTGGACGCAGAACGCCAGTTGGCCAACGCACAGTTGTCCGCCGCAGACGCGCTGCGCAACTACACCGCAAGCTGGGTGCAAGTACACATCGCAACGGGCCAAGGTTGGCGCGCAGAATCTCTGCTTAAACCGCTTGAAACTCTGGCCGCTGAAGTTCCCGTCGATCCATTGGGACTAGACTATGACGATGGATTGACCGTCGCGGACCGTTTCCGGAACCTATTCCGCGACTGATGCGAAATTGATGTGGGCGGTTAGCGCCGCCAATTTGCTTATATTGCACGCGAGGTTAGCGCTTGCTCAAACGAGGTACGGGCGCGTTGCCAAACGTCGCCTTCAGTATCCATCAGATACGGCAAAAGCTGCGATGCGAAATCGTCGCTGCTTTCGCGCGGCAGCATAGAAGGCAGGTTGTCGATGGCCATCACATCCAAAACAGGGTTGTTGTGAACCCTTAGGGCGGGATCGCTCCAAGTTGTTGTCTGATTATAGACCTTAATCGGGGAAAAGTCGCTTTCTGGATCGCAGGCGATGTCACCAATTACTGACAATTCACGCTCAGCCGATAAAGTCGATTTAGGCACAAAAACGGGTGCGCTGGGCCGCGCGAGGATGCAGTTAAGAAATATGTCGTGACGCAGCACCTCTGGGTAAGGGCCGCCGTGGGCGGTTTCGTCTATGTCCCAAAGGGTCGTCTCGATTTCTAAGTTGCAACACATCTGCTGCGCCCCAGTCCCGACACGCCCATGCGCACCAACGATTAAGATGCGCGGTCGTTTCAGCCCATTCAGTTTTACTTGCAAATCAGCCATGAGGATCTGAGCTGTTGGCCAGCTTGTCTGTGGTTCAACCAACTTGCCATTCAGTTGTGCCATCCAACATCGCAATGCGACGGCGGCCCCCGCAAATCCAGCCCAATAGCCAAAGGCAACAACGCGTTGGCCTTGTGCATCAATCAGATATTCAAGATCAAGCAATGTACCACCACCGGCCTTGAAACGATCCAGCAAAGAACGCCCAGCAGGTTGCCCCTTAAAGGCATGGCCGAACATAATGTGGCGATGACGCAAAGGCGCGGCGTTTTCGGGCAATTCTTTAAGGCCAAAGATAAAAGTATCTTTTGGGGCATCCACCCAAGTGCCTTGAGGCACAATCGCGCAGCCAGTCTTGGCATAATCCGCGATCGGAATGGCGCGCTGATCGCTGTCTTCGACGCTCACTTGAATGCCCGCCGCCAGCAATTGCTGGGCGCCATCCGGGGTCAACCCAACGCGGGCTTCGTCAGTACGGTGTTCTGCGCGGAGCCAAAGATGTGTCATCAAATGCCTTCAATAGGTGGTGCGATCATTCACCCGATCCGCATAATCCAGATGCGGCGTTGAATTATAGGCGGCCAAAAATGGGCCATGTTCTGTCACGTGAACGCGGTGAACCGATGTATTAAGGATCGGCAATGCGATGCGCGACATTTTCGGGATATCAAGGTCCAGCAATTGCGCCACGACCGTCGCGATCACTCCGCCAGATGTCACGCACAGCACCCGCTTTCCTGGCTGTTGGGCCATGTCAAAAACCGACGCGATACGTTCATTAAATGCGGCCCACGTTTCTTGCCCCTTTAGCTTGCCATCTTTCCACGCCTGCAAGGTGGCTGGGAAATGGTCGACAAAATCTTCAGGTGACAGGCGTTCGATGCCAAAGACATCCTTCATCTCTGCCGTCAGATCATAATAGGCGATTTCGTTCAGACGGGCGTCGCGCGGCGCGTCGGCATATCCCATGCCTTCCAACGTTTCGACTTGGCGGCGCAATGTGCCGGACATGACCACATCAAAGGATGTATCATGCGCCTTCATCCAATCGCCAAGCCACGCGGCCTGCTTGTGTCCGAGGTCAGACAAACGGTCGTAATCTTCTTCGGTTGTTGCCGTTGAATTGGCTTGCCCATGCCGGACTAGAACCACCTCACCCATTTCGTTCTCCTGTTGGTTGATGGATTGCTAAGGGGCGGGCGCTTTAATGGCAATGGGTCGCCTTGAAAGCCCTTGTTTAGGCTTTGTTCATGGGGGATAGTGCATCCCAAAGAGCAGATAAAAATCAACAGGGTCCCATGCAAGCTGCCAGCCTGCTTTCTGACGTTTTCGGCTTTGATGAATTTCGCCCTGGTCAGGCGGATATTGTGGAGGCTGTTGCCTCTGGCCAGAACACCCTTGCGATCATGCCTACGGGGGGCGGAAAATCACTCTGCTTTCAACTGCCTGCTTTGATGCGTGCAGGCGTCACGGTTGTCATTTCACCCCTGATCGCATTGATGCGCGATCAAGTGCGCGCGCTGAAAGAAGCCGGGGTTGAAGCCGGTGCGCTGACCTCTGGCAATACGGACGAAGAAACCAACGCTGTTTGGGCGGCGTTGGACGCCGGCACGCTAAAGCTATTGTATATGGCGCCTGAACGGCTTGCCTCCGGCGGGGCGGTGCAGATGCTGCACCGGGCCAATGTCAGCTTGATCGCCGTAGACGAGGCGCATTGCGTCAGCCAATGGGGCCATGATTTTCGCCCCGATTATTTGCGTATCGGTTCATTGCGCGAAGCACTGGACGTACCACTTGCGGCCTTCACCGCAACGGCGGACGCTGAAACCCAAGAAGAAATCATTCAAAAGCTGTTTGGCGGTGCGCGCCCTGC
>CAKZVL010000106.1 GCA_937922155.1 uncultured Paracoccaceae bacterium
GACCGAGCTGTGTTTGCCTTCAAATGCGTTGTGCTCCGACAAAGACGTGATCGCCATTTGAAAGAGGTCATACTGATAGGGGGGGAAAGGATAACTTGAGATGAAGTGGTCGCGATCCCGGTAGTTTTTGAGCTTCATCGATCCGTCAGCAAAATCGAATAGGGTCTTGAGGTTGTTTTCTTCACGGTCATGAAGGTTGCCAAGCGTTACTTGCCCCTCCGACGTCTTGGCGAGCAGGCGGCGCTGGATTACTTCGGCGACATCGGCCGAGTTCAGCGGCATGCGGTTGCTGAAGCGGGCCTGGATTTTGGAGAAGTCATTCTCTTGCTGTTGCGTCATGTCGCCGATAACCGACGCCATATCTTGCTGCGCAGTTACTATGATCCAAGCCTGCCCTTTGCATTTGGTGTTCAGGCTCTCTGCGATGGTTTGCAGGTTGGTCATGAGCTTAACATTGTCCGCAATATACTGGCCGACTTCGTCAACGAAGAAGTTGAGCCGGAAACCCTTGGGCTGGTCATCGATCCAAGCTTTGACTGTGCCAGCGAAGTCCTCAATTGAGACGCGTGTGTCCTTCCGGTATTGGCTCAAGATGTCCTTTGCATCTGAAGGATCACCACCGGTTGCTTCTGCAAACGCCGCCGCAATATTCTTGGCTTCGAGGAGTGCCTGTTCACGGCCGCGTTCCCAGTCTTTTCCTGCAGCACTTTGATAGGCTTCTTTGAATGCTTCGAATTGGCCACGTCCCTGCAAGTCGCGTTCGAATTGCGCGATATGAGGTTGTTTTCCATAGAACCCGCAAGTTTCGTCAAAGACCTTTTGAAAGACCGACAGGAGGGCGTCGACGTCTGTCTTCGTGATCACATCTGCCTTTTGGTCGATGTTGAACAAGATCGATTTTGATGGGATGGATACGGCCTTGTTGAGTGCGCCTGCCAGCATTGGCTCGCCTTTAAGTTTCTCGGCAAAAATTTCGTGAGCGATTTTGCCGTCGACCTCACGGTTTTCAAGCAGTAGAGCCAGCATTTTGAGCAAGTGTGACTTGCCTGAGCCAAAAAATCCGGAGATCCAGACGCCATTCGATGTGTCATAGTTGTTGTAGGCTTCGAGGAACTGCTCAAGCCGTTGGCCTATCTCGCCAGTGATGACATATTCGTCGAGCTCGATGCGAAGGCTTGCCTCGTCGTCGGCCTTGATGACGCCGTCAATAGCGCGATCAACGGGTTTCTCAAAAATTTCTGATAGGAACTGGGACATAGGCTTAAATCTCGTAATTCAAAATGTTGAAAGCGCGGTAATACTTGTCGTCATGAAGCTGACCAAACAGATCCAATGACGCGCCAGTCGCCAAAGCATGGGTATAGCTGCCAGGGAAGAAAAGAACAGTCGGTGCTTCTTTTGCCGTGCTTTGTAGGTTGTTCAGCACGTTGTGAGAGCGGATGTAAGGATATATCTCACCGACGCCTGACAAGAAAATGACGTCATGTGGGGTCGCTTGGATCGCTTGGCCAATAAGCGGGATCAGGTGAGCTTGTGGGTCCAAGACGCCTTGTAGAAGCTCCTTGATCTCATCCTTGCTACTGTCGGCTTCGATTTCGAGCACTTGCTCTAAGATCCCGCGCTCTGAAAGTACGTCGAGCGCGAGATCGTAAAGGTTCAGATCCAACACTCGAGTGCCGGAATGCTGAATTCGGGTCACAAGATTTTCACGATCCTCAACCATGGTGAGCCCTTCCTCGGCGGGAAAGGGGTAGATGAAAAACGGCACTTCATTCCCCAGACCCTGTTTCGTAAGGAACCGTTCGCTGCTGATCACGCGACAGAGATGCTCGGCCCGTTCTCTTCGGTCTAATTCTCGTTTCAATTTAAGCTCCCTCGACCGGAACGCTGGGGAAAATCACCAGTTCGCCGGGGTTGTGGTCTTCAATCATGTGTTTCAAACGTGTGGAGACAATCGCAGTTTGAATGCGGTCATCTTCTGAAATGATTCCGGCCTCACGCATCATGCGAAACATGATTTGCCGAAGTTTCAGGCGGGTTGATCGACTTAACCCGGCCAGTCCTTCATCCCATTCAGCTTTTGCCTCAAAAAGAATGTCAAAGCTTTCGAGCGGTAGATCGAGTTGGTAAGATAGGTATCGCTCTCTCACCACCTCCACCGCAAATTCACGAACGAACCGATATGCGCGGCATGTGGCGATCCACAACATCGCCTGCTGTTCAGCGCGGTCCGCCTCTTCCACAAGGTAAGCGCGTTCCTCATCCGTAAGAGTAAGCAGGCGGTTAGAGATTTCGCGCAACGATCGACGGTTCGATGCTGATTTCGGTAGGCTGGTTGTGCCTTCCTCCAAGGCTCTGAGAATTGTGTCTTCCCAAGCTTCACCGTCTTCATGCAAACGCGCGACTTCCAGGCTTTCGTTCAGGAAGAGCCCGCCGGTGCTGAATGACATCTTGTAGCCCTGTCTCGCCAAAGCACTCATCGCCGCCCCCCCTCGAGAACAGCGCGGACTTCTCCGTCATTGATCAAAACTATGTGCTGATCCTGTGGGGCGCGGATACTTGGATCAACATCAAGGCCTAGCCGCTTTAGATTGTAGAACAATAGGCACTTTCGCACTGAAAGCTCTGCTGCCCCGTCATTCATTGCGTAGTCTAGCTCTACAATCCTGCGTTGGTTTTCAGAAAGGCCAGGGTGCGGTGCGATTTTGAGCGTTATTGTTTGGTTCCAGTCTCCATCTGTGCTGCCGTCGACATCTGATTGTTCCCCCAATGCGCTCTTCAGTATGCGTCCGAGAACAAAGTCTTTGAAAACTTGATCTTTTGAGCAAAGCGCTCTCGCATGCCAACGAAATCCGTCATGTGCGAGGGCATGAGGAATGATAACGCGATTTTCTGGATCGGGGGAGGACATGGACTGATAGCTTATCTGCAGCTCTTTGCGCTGTTCACAGGCCAATAAGACGTTGCGAAGTGTTAGTGCGCTTAGTCCGCGCCCAGGCACAGTGGTTGACAGAATGTCCGGTTGGTAGACAATCCAGTCTGCAGCGGGGACTGAACCGCCCCGTGAGATCGACAGGAGATCATCAAGATACTCTGACGGATCAAGCGCAGTGTAGTGTTCTTCGAACTTCGGGCCCAGAACGTAGGTCTTGGCCGTTTTATCGTAGATGATGTGTTCGGGATGATCATTGATGTAGCTATTGAGATCTTTCGAAGCTTGAGCCCGGCTGAGGCCCATAACGTCCATCAGATCGGCAAGGCCGACACGCCCACGCCAAAAGACCCTGTGCTCAATGAATGCACGGCGATCTTGCTGCCATCGTGAAAGATTGTTCGATTCGCTTGTCATGCTGGCAGGTTAACTCAACTTAAAGAGTGGGTCTACATTTAAGTACCATCCACTCAGTGGACCTCGCGTTGTAATTTATAATTACGTCAGTGGGTTGGGAGTGTTCCATGATTTTTTGATCTGGAAGTTATCGATGATTTCAGAAGAGCCCACGCTTTCGCGCGCGGGCAACTGATTTCAACGGACTGCACCGAGGCTCAACGGGCCGTTAGCCCGCTCACCCCGATCCAGACATCATTCTTTTTGTTTGATCCGCCCAACATCCCTGTCCGGGTCGGTCAACCATAGTCCATCCCCAAAAACAGCCACCAATTTCCCCTGTCTCGCGGGCGAGCCATTCCTCGCGAGGCAAATTGGCGTCTCATTTTGGCGCAGACATTTTCTTCGCAAATGTGACCGGTTGACAGCCCCGTTCAGGGCCATGGGTCGGGCTTTGCCCTCTCCCACTTTGTTCCGCCGAATATATGCATATCCGGTCAGACCAAGTGGCCGAGGTGCAGCCCATCGGCGGAAGGAAGGCACCAAGCCTTACCCGCGCAACTTTGAACAGGAGGCCACAAATGGCACCGAAATTTGATGTTTATGCCCATGTCACCGACACTATTATTGCAGAGATCGAGGCAGGCACGCCGCCATGGCGCAAGCCTTGGACCGGCAGCGCATCCGGCATTGCTTTGCCAACCCGTCATAATGGCGATGGATATCGGGGGGTCAATACTTTGATGCTTTGGGTCATGGCTGCAAAGAACGGTTATGCGTCCAGCCGCTGGATGACGTACAAACAGGCGCAGGAACTAGGTGGACAGGTTAGCAAGGGGGAGACATCCACAACCGTTGTTAAATACGGAACATTCACCCGCGAAAATGATTTGGGCGTTGAGGAAGAGTTGCCCTATGCGCGCGCCTATCGCGTATTCAATGCGGATCAAATCGAAGGCTTGCCCGAGGATTACTATATCAAGCCAGAGCCCCCGCGCGACCTTGGCACGGCGGCAGATCCGGAGCTTGAGGCGTTTTTCAGCCGGACAGGGGCGGAGATCCTCACCACCGACGACCCGCGCGCCTACTACAGCCCCGCCAAAGACCACATTCACATGCCGCCGATTGCCACGTTTCACAATGCGGCAGGCTACTATGGGACGTTGGCCCATGAAGTGATCCATTGGACCGGCAGCGAAAAACGGCTTGAGCGGATCAAGAAATTTGCCAACCGTGAGGCCTATGCATTCGAAGAACTGGTGGCCGAGATCGGCGCGTGTTTCCTTGGTGCGCAGATTGGGGTTGCGCCGGAATTTAGCCAAAGCGCGGCTTATGTCGAAGGCTGGTTGAAAGCCTTGAAAGATGACAAACGTGCGATTTTTCGAGCCGCGTCTGAGGCGCAAAAGGCAGCCGATTTTATCTTGCAAGCTGCAGATCAAACCAAGGAGGCAGCAGCATGATCGCCGACTTTCACAGCGACGAATTTGCCGCCGAGCAGCCAATAGACACCGGATCCCTGCGAAGTGCTGCCCGAGAGGCGCGCGCTACGCTCTACAATGTTATGGAGCGGTTGGAAACAAGCGACACAGACGGAGAAGAACAACCGTTCATTGACGATTGTTTGGGCGCAATCGCAATTCTTGAGGTGACGTTGCTATGACCATGCAAGAGATCAAACAGGCAGTGGATGCGGGCAACCGCGTTCATTGGAGCAATGCCGGTTATGTCGTGACGCGCGACCGACTGGCGCAATACTTGATCACATTCAAAAAGAACGGCTCAGCGATCGGTTTGATCAATCGCGACGGCACCCGCCTGAACGGAAAGCAAGATGAGTTTTTCATTGCGAACAGCACGGAGGTTTTGCAATGAAGTATTCTGAAATCAGACAAGCGGCCCGTGAGGGCCGCGCCAGCGTGCACCTGCATGGGTTCTGCAATCTGCCCGATGGCGGGCAGGAATATTGTGATGATCTGACAGAGATCGATGGCTGGGCGATCTATATCAGGGTGGAAACACCGGACGATCCGCAACAGCCTTTTGATTTGCATGAACTGCCAGATCATCCAATTTTTGAAAGCGCCAAGGGCGCGGCCCACGCAACTGCACTGCGATTGCTGGGCGATGCAGAGGCATGGCACCACGATTGAGTGGTGTGCATGCCTCGCGCATGGAGCCGGGCTTTGCCCGGCGATCGCAACCTATGGCTGCTCCAAACGGAATACAGACAGCTTTCATCAATATTATAATATTGATTCAATTATGGCGAGGTGCCATAACAGGGCTGCCTGTATGAGACTGGCAGGGCTGCCTGTATGAGACTGGCAAGAAATAGGGATGATTACTTCACATGGGCCAGCCCCGCGCACCACGGCACAAACGACTGACGCAGAACCAGCGTTTTGCGATCGTGCGCAAGCGTGCCGAGGGTGTTTCTGTTGAGGATCTGGCCCGTGAATATGGCGTCACGACCCGCAGCATTTTCTACACGCTGAAGGCAGATCAGGCCCGCAAACTGGACAGCCATGTTCGATCTGAACTGGTGAATGTGCGCCTGACCAGGCAGGAGCTCGCGAGCTTCGATGCAGTGCTGACGCGGCATGAAATCGCCAGCCGCGCCGAGGGGTTGCGGCGGCTGATCTATGCGTCGAACGATCTCTTTGTTCCCGACGATGATCTCGCCGATCAGATGCGTGGGCTGTCGGCATCGCTCAATCGGGCGGGCAACAACATCAACCAAATTGCGCAGCGTCTGAATGAAGCAAAACGCCAGGGCAAAACACCGCCTTATGGCAATGCCGCCCATGGGCAGGTGCGGGCTTTGGCAGGCCTGATCTTCGATATCGCCGATCAGGTACAAGACATGGCGCAGCGCCGTCGCAGTCATTTGTCGGGTGAGGTGTCACGTATTCTGGGAGGCTTCGTCGATGGTCCGGAATAATGCTGTCACCGCTATGAGGTCAGAATTTTTTGATGGGGACTGGAGCCGCATTCGGGGGCATGTTCCGCGCCAGCGGCAGAAGCAGATGGTGCGCGCAGCCATGGGTCATTCGCCTGCGATCTTCAAAGCGATCCGTGAGGGCGGCACCCACAGCAAGGCACAGCTGCGCAATCAGCTGGAATATCTGACCACAAAATCGAGTTTCATCATCGACAGCCGTGGCACCTATGACGGCCAGAAGGTGCTGTCTGCGAAAGAAATCGAACAGGTCACGCGGCGATTTTCAGCGCAATGGAATGAGGGGTTTCATCCGAAACTGGGACATACGTCGCACCTATTAATGGCCTACCCAATCGGCACCTCGGGATCTGATGTAGCTGAGATCACCCGCGATATCTGCGAGCAGTTCTTTCTGGGCGAAGGCAGCCAGTTTGATTTCATCGCGGCGGTGCACGAAGACCGCGACCACCCCCATGTCCATATCGTGCTGAACCGGCGCAGCAAGGATGGTGAGTTCTTTTACCTCAAGCAAGGGCATCACTTTAACTATGACAGCTTTCGCGAGGCGATGGTTGAGGCTGCTGATCGATACGGGGTCCGTCTTGAGGCCACGCATAAGCTGGAGCGCGGGATCACCACCAAAAGCCTGAGTGATGTTGAATATCCCCGGGCGAAAGAGCGTGGGCAGGATCTGTCTGAGCGTGAACGCGTTGGCCCGGAGCTCGATCAGGCGCTGGCAGATGTTGCCCAGCACGCAAGGCTCTATCAGGGGCTGGCGGCAGAGGCCTCTCGTGACAATCAGCATGACATTGCCCGCGCTCTGGAGCGTGCGGCCAGCATGTTGGCGCAGGGCAAATCCATTGAAGCAGACGGAAAGGTGTATGGCATGGCTGAGGAACAGCATTCATTTGACGAGGTCGTGGATGCGTTTCACGGCAAGATTGAGCAGGCGGAACAGGTGGTGGCAGATGCGCCGCCAGATCGGCGTACTGCGCTGGAACAGGAACTGAACGAGATCTATCGCTCGATTTCTCATCTCAGCCCGATTGGAGTGCGGTCGCACACCCTGCTGGAAACCCCGTCAGACAGCGGGATTTATTCAGCGGAGAACATCGCGGATCAGGTGCAGGAAAAGCTGCAAAGCGAAGCTGTTGCCGATCGGTTGCAATTGGCGTTGAAGGATACCGGAATTTCTACCCAAGAGGTTGTGTTACGCATCGAGATCGGCGCGCAGAATGCAGCGCTAGAGCGGCAATGGCTGAGCCGGGATCTGGCTGCCATCGCAGAAACCGAAGGGCTTGATCTGTCCAGACGAGATGATCTGGAAAAGGCGGTCGATCGGCTGGATGAGTTGCATGGCGAATTGGGTCGTGTCCTGAATGATGCTGACATTTTGCGAGATGCTGGGAATGTTGAGGTGGTCGAAAATGATCGCGCGCCGGTCGATGGTCTGCCACCTGTCGCATCTGAAGTCTTGCAGAGGCTCCGGCAGGCTCCGACCTCTGATCCATTCCGCGATGATCTGGATCGGGATGCCCTGCGTCAGGAATTGCATGAGCTGATTGGTGACGACCATGCCTCTGACCTTGCCATTGGGGATGAACGCTCGCTGGAAGACCACATCGAAGACCGGCTGGATCGCCTTTATATGGCCAAGGCCTATCTGCAAAGCGAACCAGAACTGGCGAATTCTGTCGCGATGGAACATGTACTGGATGAAATCGCCAATGAAGAGATCGAGGTGCAGCGCCAGCGCCACGTTGATACTGACGGTGAAAACGGCGTGACCCATGGATAAGTCGCGCATTGCCCTTGGGATCCTCAGCTTTGCCGCACTTGGGGCGATCCTCGGCTATGTGTTGGCTTCGGCATTCCTGACATTCCGCTGGTTTGGCGTTGGTGCTGACATCGAATTTCTGATGCTCGTACGCGGTTACAGCGACTTACGGATCACACATCCCAATGACATACAGATTGTGCATCTCATCATTGGTATCTGCACCGGTGCGGGTGTGTTGCTCAGCGCGGTTCTGATGAATGACGCATTGACCAGGTTTGGCGAAACCCACTGGCAAACACTCTCTGAGATGAAGCGTAGCGGTTTCTTCGGCAAGCCCGGCCATGGCTTTATCCTCGGGAAAATGGGCACCCCGAAAAGCGGTAAGCCCCTGATCATGTCCAGGGTGTTTCCCCATGCGCTGATCGTGGCCCCAACCGGGCGCGGCAAAACCACCGGCTTCGTGATCCCCAATCTACTGACCTATCAGGGCAGCGCTGTGGTGCTGGACGTGAAGGGCGAGAACTTTGACGCTACATCGCGCCATCGGGGGGCACAGGGCGACAAGGTGTTTCGCTTTGCCCCAACGGATTGGAAAGATGGTCGTTCCCATCGGTACAACCCGCTCTTGCGTATTGCTGGGCTGGAGAATGTCGATCGACAGCAAATGGAACTGCAGCTACTGGCCAGCCTGTTTTTGCAGGCCGATGATCGGGTGCAGGGGCTGCTGGATGGCGGGATCGATCTGTTTGTCGCGGCGGGGCTGTTGGCGTTTGAACGTAAACGCCCCACCTTGGGCGAGATATATCGCATCACGGCGTCCGGCGGTGACAAGCAGAAAGAGTATCGCCGCCGCGCGGATGAGGTGCAAAATCCAGCGGCCAAACTGATATTCATGCGCATGGCCTCCACCAACAACGACACGCTGACCTCTTATTTGTCGCTGCTGATGACTTCGGGGCTCAAGCAATGGTCAAACCCAGCGGTTGATCGCGCGACAGCCACTTCAGATTTCGATTTCGCCGAGATCCGCAAAACACCGCTGTCGGTCTATCTGGTGGTCGAACCATTGATGGTCAAACCACTGGCTCCGCTGATCCGTCTGTTTTTCTCAGATCTTCTGGCGACACTTCAGGATCACGAGCCTGGCGAGGATGAGCCATGGCCGGTGATGATCATGCTCGATGAGTTCAATCGCCTTGGCAAAATGCCGATTGTCACCGACAGCATCGAAACCCTGCGCTCTTACCGCGCCAATCTGGCAATCGTGACGCAAACCATTCCCGCGCTTGACGAGATCTACGGTGAAAATGCTCGTCGTGCGTTGCAAGGGAACGCCGGGATCAAGCTCTACCTGACCCCATCCGATGAAAAGACCATCGAAGAGCTGAGCAAGGCCGTTGGCAAAACCACCAAACGGGTGGTGACGAGGTCACGGTCGGTTGGGCGGAATCCCTTCGCCGGACGCAGCATGTCCGAGCGGACCGAAGAAACTGCGTTGCTGCCCGAGGATGACGCGCGGCGTATGGATCTGGATGATATCGTCTTGGTGGTCGATGCCCAAATGCCGGTCAGGGCCAAGCGGATCAAATATTATGAGGACCGGTTCTTCAAAGAGATCTTTGATCAGCAATCAGGGGAGTTGCCGTATCCGTCCGCATCGGATCAGATGCGTGGCCTGCAGGGTCAGATCCGTGCGTTGGAGCAAAAGATCGGCGCGATGCAGGTGCCCTCTGAAAAGAAAACGAAACCCGCGAGGCGTTCTGAAATTGAGGTCATGGTCACTGATGATGCCAGTGCAGAAGAGCAGGGCCTGGTGCCCGCCGCCGAGGCCTATCAAGAGGCGTCGGAACGGGTCGATCAATTTATGGAACGAGCGGCAGGGCGCTAGAGTTGAATGGAGAGGTTACGAATTACTCTTTCCTGTGGAATAATTTTACGATAAGATTTCTGTGTGAATGGAGGTATTCATGGCAAATCATGCGATCATTCAACCTGCTCTCGCACGTGGGGCCGTTCTGACCAAAGCCGCCATGCGGGCGGGCGCGCGGCTTGGCCTGTCGGGGAAATTGCTCTCGGATGTTCTGGGCCTTTCTGAGGCGCAGATCTCGCGCATGCGCAATGGCGAAGCGGATCTGAGCGAAAACACCAAGGCCTTTGAGCTCGCGGCGCTGTTGGTGCGGGTGTTCCGCTCGCTTGATGCGATTGTCGGCGGGGATGAGGCAGCCGCCAAAGCGTGGATCACATCTGAAAACACGGCTTTGGGCGCGCGCCCGATCGATAGAATGGTTTCAATACAGGGGCTTGCTGATGTCGTCACATATCTGGACGCAAGACGCGCTCCGATCTGAGCTGCGCCCCCTGCATACCCCCGCCTGGCGTCTGGTCGAGGCCCAACATGTGGTTTCCACGCTCAGTCTGGTGGATAATCTGGACGAGCAAAGCCTGCTTGAGGATATTCTGGAAGAGACCAAACCGCCGGTCCCGGCGGAATGTCGGCACCTTGATTACCTGCTCAGCACCCCGTTTCGCTATCGCCCTTATCCTTATGGGTCGCGGTTTCGCAAAGCGGGTCTGACGCCCGGTGTTTGGTATGGGGCCGAGAGGCCGGAAACGGCAGTGGCCGAAATGGTATTCTATCGATTTCTGTTTTACGCTGAGAGCCCGGACACCCCATTCCCTGACAATCCAGCGGATTACACGACGTTTTGCGTCGGCTTGGGCACGGAAAATGCGCTGGACCTGACAACTGGCGCGCTTGCCGACGATCGAGAACTATGGACCAATCCGACAGAGTATTCTGCCTGTCAGGATCTGGCCGAGACCGCGCGTGAAACCGGTGCTGAAATCGTCCGCTTCCAATCTGTTCGAGATTCGGACAAAGGTGCAAATCTGGCCGTTCTAACATGCGGCGCGTTTCAGGACGCCGTCCCCGTGGACCGCCAAAGCTGGCGGATCCGCATCAGTAGATCCGGTGCGCAGGCCGTCAGGGACCATCCGCGTTTGGGGCTGGAATATGGGCGCGATACTTTTGATTTTGATCCGAGGGTTGAGGGGATGATTTGGGAACGGTGAGGTGGTTTGCAGATATGTTTAAGGGAATTAAACTTGGTCTGCAGGCTAAGCTTCAAAGCTGCCGGTCCGCAGAATTAATAGACAATCCTCTTAACATGAGTTTATCGGTTGGGGAGAGTTATTAATTATCTTTACAATCTTAAATTTTAGATTGAGCATGAAATACTTGATACGATCAAGTGCAATCGGTCATTTTCGGGGGGTTACCCTTCATATTGGCATTTTATAGAAAAAAGTGAACTAGATGATTGAAGATATCCATTTGGCGAATGAGGGCGCATACGATGCCACCGGCACCAAGCTCGAAGGATTGAAAAATCTTAATTTCATCTTTGGCTCTAACGGATCCGGTAAAACTACAATCTCCCGGGTCATCGAAGGATCAGGAGAATTTCCTGACTGCCAAAAAACGTGGCTGGGCGGGGCCGAGCTGGAAACCTGCGTTTACAATAAAGATTTTGTAGAAAAACACTTCGATGCGGAAAGCAGCATCAAGGGTATCTACACCTTCGGCGAGAACATCGAGGTCACTACAAGGATTAAGACACTAAAGGGTGAATCTGATAAGATCGATGCTAAGTTAAAGAATCTTCGAAAAGTCCTTATTGGGGAGGATGGCGCAAGTGGAAAGAAGAAAGAGCGTGAAGCGCTGGATACGCAGCTCCTGCAAGATGTCTGGGGCGCAAAAGGAAAATTCAGTGACCTGAAAAATGCCTTCACTGGCCTTAACAGTGATAAGAAAAAATTCCGTGACCGCTATCTGATAGAGGCCTCAAGCAACGCTGCTACATTGAAGGAAGTTGCAGAACTGGGCCTGGACGCGGAGACTGTTTTCTCCGATGCGCTTACACCGGCAACCACTTTTCCCGTTCAGGACAATTCAATGATGCAGTCGCTGGAAGGCTCTGCAATACTGAAAAAAAAGATTATTGGCAAAGAAGACGTAGATATCGCAGCCCTGATTGAAACGCTCGGCAATAGTGACTGGGTTCAGCAAGGGCGGCAGTATTTCGATCAATTGGAAGATCAGTGCCCGTTCTGTCAGCAAAAGACTAATGGAGCCTTCAAGCAGAGCCTGGAGGCGTATTTCGACGAGACTTATCTCACTGAGCTAGCGGAGATCGACAAGCTACTTTCGGACTACACCGATGCTGTGAGTAATTTAGTAACAAACTACAACGCCGCCGACATTATTGATTCGCCGTACCTCGACCGCGAGGCCTTTGAGAAAGATATTACCGCCCTTCGTCTCGCTCTTGATGGCAATATAGGTCGCATTTCAGCTAAACGAAAAGAACCGAGCGCGCCCGTCACACTCACCGACACAGCCCCGCTGTTTGCTGTGGTGAATGGGCATATCAGTACGGCCAATACGAAAATCAAGGCAAATAACGATACCATCGACAATCTTGCTGCTCGTAAGAAGGAACTGACATCCCAGATTTGGAAGCGTCTGCTCGAAGACACAAAGACAACCTACGATCAGTTCAAAACTAAAGCTGATGGTCTCGACAGGGCGATTACATCGCTAAATGTTCAGATAGAGGCCGAAACGAAAAACCTGGAGGCCAAGCGAGAGGAGATCGAAGAAAATGAGCGTGAAATTACCAGCATCAAGCCAACGATTGATGCCATCAATAAGCTTCTGAAGTCATTTGGGTTCGCCAATTTCCATCTCGAGGAAGGCGATGAGAGCGGTTTCTATGAAGTTAAACGTATGGACGGTAGCGACGCGAAACAGACGCTGAGCGAAGGAGAGAAGTCCTTCATTACTTTCCTATATTTCTATTATCTGATCCGGGGCTCGTTCAACTCGAGCGGAGGCACAACTGACAAAGTTGTTGTGTTTGACGATCCTGTCTCGAGCCTTGACGCGGACATACTTTTTATCGTCTGCAACCTGATAAAACACGTAGTTTCCGAGATGCGTTCTGGTACAAGCTCAATCAAGCAAGTATTTGTACTCACGCACAATATTTATTTCCACAAAGAAGTGACTTTCGATAAAAAGCGCAGCGGTGCCACAGCAAGAAGTGATGAGACATTTTGGGTAGTGCGCAAAACATCGGATCGCTCACAGGTTGTGCCTTTTGACGAGAACCCGATCAAATCAAGCTATGAGCTGCTTTGGCGCGAGGTTCGGCAAAAAACGCCGTCGGATACCGCGATCCAGAACGTCACTAGAAGAATTCTCGAGCACTACTTCAAGTTCTACGGTGGGATCGCACCTGAGACAATTATCGACTGCTTCGAGGGCAAAGACAAAATGGTCTGTAGTTCCTTGCTGTCGTGGATTAACGATGGGTCGCACTTTGCGCCGGATGACCTCTATGTAGCTTGTGATCCTAGCCAAATTGACCGCTACCTTGTCGTCTTCCAGAAGATTTTCGAAGACTCAGGTCATGGCGAACACTACAAGATGATGATGGGTGATGACTACGTTCCGCTACCTTTGGAAATCGAAGATAATCTCCAAGATCATACTCTTATAGAGCAGGAGGCGAATGGAGCATGATGCGCCTACTAGTTTCAGCTGACACTCATATTGGTTCACCCATCAGGTCCGTGGCGCTGCGCAATCCTGATCTAGGTGACCGTCTGAAGCGGGCCAGCCGTGATACCTTTGTCGAGATCGTAGATTTGGCGATATCAGAACAGGTCGATGCGTTTGTTTTGGCGGGTGACATATTTGACAACGGATACCCTGATCTAAAATCCCGTGCCTTTCTGATTGCTCAGTTATCGCGTGCCGCCGAAGCCGGTGTGCCTACAGTTCTGATCCGGGGTAACCATGATGCGCTGTTGGATCACAATGCACATGGGGAACTGGGGCCGAACATCCACCTATTGCACAAGGGTGCGTCCACAGTCGAAATCGCTGATGCTGCGTTCCATGGATTATCGTTCGATACGGCGCATATGTCGAAGAGTTTCTTACCTGACTATCCGGCACCTGTTCCAGGAAAACGAAATATTGGGCTGATGCACACATCACTGGATGGTTCTCCAGGTCATGATCCCTATGCACCTTGCACTGAGAAGGAGTTGATGGGGTACGGTTTCGACCTTTGGTGTCTGGGGCACATTCATGCACCATTTGAGCGAGTGGATGGATCGGTTTTGGCAGTGATGCCAGGTATCCCGCAACCGCGTCATTTTGGTGAGCGTCACGGGGGCACTGTGACCATGGTGTCGCTGGGGGATGGGGCCCCAGCATATGAACGCCGAGTTGTTGGGCGACTTAGCTTTTTCGAAGCCTCTCTAGACCTAAGCGCCTGTTCTGACCAACAAGAGGTCCTTAGAAAATTGCGCGACGGATTGATGACCACGCAAGTTCCAGGGCACGATGTGGCGGTGCGCCTTAATGTAACCTCGGATCGATATGGCACGGCGCTTATTGCAGAGCTAGCGTCAGAAGTCTTGGACAGTATTAATGGCGTATTCCTCGACAAAGTTAAATCGGCACCGCCGATCAGCCAAGTCAGTGCCGAGACTGACGATTTGGTTCGCTTGATGCGGGAGGAATTGGCCGAAGATGGTTTTCGACAAGCCGCTTTGCAACAGCTCGATGAGTTGAGTCTAGCTATGCCGTCTGAAATCACAGATGAGGTTGCCGAGGACAGATTGGATGCGCTTCTTGAAGAAGCGATTGCAGAAATCTCCCTGACGCTGCATGGAGGTATCTCTCAATGAGGTTGAACCGGTTAGATCTGATCCGTTATGGGCGCTTTAAAGACGCCACCATTTCTTTTCCAAAACCGACCGATGGTAGGCCTGATGTAACGGTGATTTTCGGCCAGAACGAAGCAGGTAAATCCACCGCTTTCAATGCTTTTCTGGAATTGCTTTTTGGCTTCAAAGGCGGGGCGCATCCCTACGCCTTTCGGTTCGATAGAAGTGATCTTGTCGTGGGGGCGGAGCTTGACCTGCCTGAACGTGGAGCCACGGTATTGCGCCGCAACAGTAAGAGAACCCAATCACTGCTAGACACGAACGAGCGCCCAATCAACGAAGTGATTCTGTCTGGGGCACTGCACGGACTGACTCGAGATGCTTATGAGGAACGGTTTTCACTCAATGAGAAAGGCTTGCGAGAAGGCGGCGAGCGGATTGCTGGGGCGCAAGGTGACCTTGGCCAACTCTTGCATGCTGGTCTCTCTGGTCTGACAGGGATGGCTCAAACGCTGGATTCGTTGGCGGAGCGCGCCGACAAATTCTATAAGAAACGTGGCCGGGGTACGGTATTGAAGACTGGCAGCGATCGCCTCAAAGAGATTGGTCGCGAATTGCGTGCTGATCATTTGACGACTGAGCGAGAGCGCAAACTTCTACAAGATCGTGACCGGACGGTAGCCGATTTCGAAACTGCCGATGCTGAGCTTCGTCAAGCTTTTCAACGGCAAGCAGCGTCGAAGGCTGCGGAGGTATGGTATGATCTGAGCGAGGAGTTGGGACAACTGACCGAAGCCTTGGCCGACTTTCCTGACGGTCCCGACCTTGCTCCCGATATCGCAGAGCGTGTCGCTGGCCTAGTCGAGAAAATCGCAGCCCAGTCGACCCGCTTCACTGAAGCGGAAGAAGAAATCGTCAAATTAGATCAGATCATCGAAGATCACCCAATCGACAACTTGGCCCTGCCTTTGAAGGCAGAGTTGGAACGGCTTGATCAATTAACTATTGATGGTGCACCGCTTTTGGGGCGCGCGAGCACTGCGCGGGCTGACCTTGACCGTCGCCGCGACGATTTGGACAGCCTCGGGCGGCAAATAGGCAAAATTTTGGGCCTTCTCGAGGTGCCAGATGCGCCACCATCTACTCTCGCATTAGAGGCAGATGATTTGGAGGACCTTGCGTGCGCAGTACAGGAGTGCTTGACGGCCAATCTTTCAGCTGGTGCTGCAAAGGAGGCCGCTGACGCCGCTCTTGCCCAACATGGAAAAGCGCCCTGCGAGCCGCAAGACTTGACGGCTCTGAGACACGCTTTCGAAAAATGGAAAGCCGTAGCGGATGTTTCTACTTTCGAAGTTACCCATGGCCAAGCTTTGGCGCGCCTGACTAAGGTCGCAGCTGGTCTGCCGCAGTCATGGATGGACCTTGTTGCATCAGGCCTACCTGCGCGAGAAACGCTCGACGAAGTCAGTCAGAATTGGGCGACCCTAACTGCCGATCTTGCGTCGGCCCGGAAAGACCTCGAGGCCCGCCTAGCCGAGTTGGTGGATGCGCGGGCAGATCTAACCACGCAGGAGGCCGCACCTGACACCGTTGACATCGTCAAGACAGAAGAGACGCGGCGTCAGCGTGATATCGAATGGCAGCAGCATCGGGGCGATCTGACGGGTGAGACGGCTGACCAGTTCGAGGCGGCGATGTACGCTGATGACAGCGCCCGAGCACATTACCTTACGGGGGCTGAGGCTCGGCAACGGCTGCAGGCCGCACTGGGACAGGTGCAACGTACTGAAGCCCGGCATGAAGCTGCAAAGAACCGTCACGACGACTTGATTGCGAGACATGATCGCTTATCAGAAAGCTGTTCCAGATTGGCGCGGGCACTGGGGTTTGAAGCAGGCACGTCCCCTTCGGCCTTCAACGCTCGCCAACAAGCTTTGACGACGGCGGCCGAAGCCGCGGCCGATGTTTCCAATGCTGAAAAAGAGTTGAAAGATCGTCTTGGGCAACAAGCGGAAGCCTCTGATGCGTTGACCGCGACGGCACGCCCCCTCGGGTATGATCCCGAACAAGGTGATCTGCCCATGCAAATTCAAAGAGCGCTCACGCTGGAAAAAAGTGATCGTGAGGCATGGGCCAAATGGCAGGATGGCGAGAAGACCATTGCTGAGCTGGATAAAAAGGTAGAGCAAACGCGTGACGATCTCGACTTAGCGTTGAATAGGCTTAAACAGTTGACTGCTGCGTTGCCGTTACCGGATTGTTCGCTTGACGGTATGCGAGCCGCTTTGCCGCACCTTCGGAGCCTGCAGCAGTTTTATGGAGAGTATAGAAAGCTCTCAGTGCGGATTGAGGCCTTGGAACAAGCGATCGCCGCGCTGGCAGATAGCGCGGAGCGCTTGATCCAAATTTTTGGGGATCCTGAAAATGATGCAGATCCTGTCCAGGTTATCGACCGCGCGCGTACACGGCTGGCTTTGGCCATGCGGGCAGATGAAAAACGGGAAGAGGCCGTATTGCGCCGTGGTGAAGTTGACCGTTCGAAACGTCGCGCAGAGACGGAGCGCCAGAATGCGAACGCTGACTTAGAATCTTGTTTCGAAGGGCAAGGTGGTCGGGACTTGATGCCTCGTGATCGTGTTGCAAAGTTGGTTGAACGTGATCGCCTGCGAGTGGAAAAGTCAACGGCAGAACGGAATCGCCAAAAAGCCCGCGAAGGAAGCGATGCCGGCCTTTTCACCGAAGAGCTCGACCGCATGCCTGATGCAACGCGAGCAGTAGAGTTAAAGCAGGAGCAGCAAGATGCTCAGCTAACCCGCGACATCGCCCGAGATGCTCAGCGAGAAGCTGATCGTTTGTATCACGAAGCTTTTCAGGCCGCCGACCGCAGCGATCTCGCGACTGAACAAGTGACACTTCTGGAAGAGTTACGGAGCGGTGCGCGTCAGGCTGCAGTGGCTCGACTCGGAGTGTTGGCTGCACGAGGCGCGCTGCGTCGTCTTGCGGCAGAGCGACGCGGCAATATGCTGCGCGACGTCGAAGACGCTTTCGTCACTATGACGACTCCAGCTTGGACGGGCGTTGATGTGTGGACACAGTCTGAAGGTGAAAAACTCGTCGGTATTCAGCCAGACGGAAACACGGTTCCCGTGGAGTTGATGTCAACGGGTACAATGGGGCAGTTGTACTTTGCTTTACGTCTTGCTGGATATCGCAGTTTTGCACGCGATCCCGGGCCTCTACCCATGGTATTGGACGATATCATGGAAACCTTTGACGATGCCCGGGCTCAATCGGCCTTGCGGCTTTGCGCTGAAATTGGTGCGGATGGGCAAGCAATCCTCTTCACACATCACACGCATCTGGTCGAACTCGCGAGGGATTGCATAGAGGGGGTGGCTGTAGTGAATATGCCCGAGTGAAAGTATGAGGGCACAGAGCTCACTGCATAATTTTCATCCCAACCGCTTCGCCCGCTCGGCCATCCTCTGCGCCAATGCCGCTGCCCCAGAACCAGCCTTCCTGACCCCAGCCCCGGCCAGTTCAGCATTCGACCTTGTTCCAAACCGGGCCCGTGCCTTGGACCCTCTGGTCCCCACCAGCCCTTTCGCAAAGCCCATCGGCCCCGTCATGCTCGGCGGTCCTGCCATCAGGAAGTTCCCTGAGATTGTGCGTACAATCAATGGCGTGGCGATGATCATGCCGCCTGCAAGGAACATCATCATGAAGAAGGGCACCAGCGCGCCGATGTTGCTGGCCCCTGATGGATCGCCCAGTTCGCCCATCAGGGAGCGTCCCATGCCGATCAACGTGGAAAACATTCCCGCAATCACCAGCGGATAGAGCGCATAGGACACTGTGGCGGACAGCCAGCGGTGGAAGTAATCCTTGCTGATGTCAAAGAGTGAGAGGGCAATCATGATAGGGGCAATGCCAATCATGAAGGAGATCATGATTTTCGCGAAGATGAGGATCAGGCCGCAGAGCGCGCCTATGACGCCCAACAGAAACGCCCCGATCGCGCCAATCATCGCTCCGGCCATCCAATGCATGTTGTCGCCTGCGGCGTTCAGATAATTGCCGAACTCTTCGATGAGATCGTCAAAGGCATTGGCAAAATACCCAGCCCCTGCGCCGCCGCCACCCAAGCTGGCCACCATGCCGCCTGCCAGATGATCGAGCCCGTCAATGATGGCGCTGGCGACCGCATTGAACTGCACCCAGTTGAGCGAGAACATCGAGATCAGCATCAGTTTGAGCGCAAACCAGAAGGCCGTGCGCCCATCCATGGATTTGTATTGGAAGGCCATGTTGATAAAGACGCCGATGACCGCGAGGGTCGATCCAAGGGCGACAATTCCGCCAATCTGACCGGCCACATTGCCAAAGGTGGTCTGGGCCGCATCATCCAGAAAGTTGTCGGTTGTTTCCACCATCCAGCTGACGACGCCCATGGCTAAATCCCCTTACTGCGCGACCGGGCGTTTCAGAAACGCCTTCAGAATATGTTCTCCATCAAAGTCTGGCGTGACGGCTACCAGCTCCCAGCCGTCGTTGCCCAGGGCATTCAATTGCGCCTCGACTTTGGCGGGTTTGGTTTTCTCGGTGTTGATCTGCTCGACCTTATATTCAAACATGCTGAACCTCTTTCTCCTGCGGCGGTTCGCCCGGCAGATAAAATTCTGTGATCCCACGCGCGCCTTCATGACGGCCTGCCTGAATGATCACATCGATGGATCGGGTGATGTATTGAATCATATCCTGATAGGTCATGGGAACATCAGTTTTGAGAGCAGCAATTGCCAGCCGCTGAACGGCCAGTTGCGGGGTTTCCGCGTGAAGCGTGGTAAGAGACCCGCCATGGCCAGTGTTGATGGCCTCAAGGAAGGTCATCGCCTCCTTGCCGCGCACTTCGCCTAGAACAATCCGGTCTGGCCGCATCCGCAGGGTTGAGGTTAAGAGCACGTCGGCGCTGCGTGTTTTTTCGTCACGATCCGAGATCAGCGTGACCACGTTGGGTTGCTCTGGGCGCAGTTCTGCAGCTTCCTCGATAGTGATGATCCGCTCTGGCTCTGGCACAAAGGACAGGATTTTGCGTGCGGTCACGGTTTTGCCGGTCGAGGTGCCCCCGGCTATAATCATGTTGAGCTTGTGCAAGACACAGAAACTGATCGCAGCATCAATGTCGCCAGTGGCAACCACGTCGCGCAACTCAGCGTTTCGTTTGCGCCGTAGGCCTTCAAGACTACGCTCGGCCCCAAAGAGATAAGACAGTGTAATTTGATCCAAAGGCAGATCTGCAAAGAACCGCAGCGAGACAGCAAAGCTGCCATCCACAGCAGGCGGCTGGATCACCTGCGCGCGGATTGGACGGTCCCGATAGGTGATGCTGACCGAGACAATGGGCTTTGTGCGGCTGAGGGTTGTGTTGGCAGCGGAGGCAATCTGATTGCCCAGATCTTTGATTTCGTTGGACGTCAGCTCGCGCTCAACCCTGCACATAAAGTGGTCGCCCTGGAACTCCGCCCAAAGCGTACCATCGGGGTTGATGCAAAGCTCGATCAACTTTGGATCACGTGCCTCAGGTAGTTTATCGAGGGAGTTTTGCAGATAGCTCGCGCCCATGATCAGAAGATCTCCAGATCGCGGTCCACCATGACGGTGACGCGGCTGCCCTGATCCACATAAATCACCGGCGCGATAGAGAGATATTCTCCCATCACGCTGCGGGTGCTGTCCTGCAGATCTTCGCCGATGTTTTCCAACACATCGGATGTGGTTGCATCATCTGTGCTATCAGCGGCCACAGTGGGCAGCGCTCCGATCAATGAGATCATAGCGGCTGAGCCGAACCGCGCGCCAAAGCGGCTGTCAACAAATCCCGTGGTGCCGGAACGACCCAACTCATCGCCGCCAAAGGCGCTGATTTCTACGGCCTGATTGTTTGGCAGGATGATGCGATCCCATGCAATGGTGATGCGCTGCTGTGCAAAATCCACGCCGGACTGATAGCGCCCGATCAGACGTGATCCGCGCGCGATCAACACTCGCGATCCATCATAGGCATGCACGTCTTCCGACACGATCGCACGCACCTGACCGGCCAGAGAACTATCGATGGCGGTTTCCAGAACGGCCTGAATCATCGTGCCCTGAACAACCGTGTTGGACGGGTTCACGATCAACTGCGCCTGCGTGACCTTTGCCGGTGCTGCGCCATTGCGTACAAAATCAGTGTTGCCATCAAGACGGCGTTGTTCGGATGCCGACGCCTCATTGCTCCCACCTGATCCGCCAAAGGCAATGATTGGGCTGGCAATGCGAGCCTGCAACTCTTCCTGTTCGGCCTGTCGGCGGCGCTCCAGCTCCTGCAGGCGGAGCTCTTCTGCAGTCGGGCCAGACGGCGTTGCCGCGCGGGGCGTTTCCAAGTGGGCCAGTTCCAAATCTGTTTGCAGACGTTGGATTTCCCGTGCGCGTTCTTCGAGCTGTTCCTGCAGGGCGGATTGGCTGTCGGCTGCGTCTTCGCGCAAGCGGTTCAGTTCTTCCCTAAGAGCTGTAAGTTGCTCATCGTTGACCACCGGCGGCACTGGCGGCGTGTTGCGCAGGGCGGTGATTTCGGCGCGCATGGCTTCGAGTTGGGCTTGTAACTCGTCACTTCCTGCATCGGGCTCAGATGGAGTGATGGGCGGCAACGGTTCCGGCACTGGTTCCTGCGGATCAATCCGTCCAAACCCGGATCCAACGGTCTGGAATTCTTCGGGAATACCGGTTGGAAGTTGTTCCGGTTCGGGCGCTTTGTGGAATATAATCCACAAAGCGCCAAGTGCGACGATTCCACCCAATATGGCCAGTGGGAGCAATGGGAGGCGTTTGCCTGATGCAGGTTTACTTCCATCTTCAAGGGCTTCGAGGCGCTTCTTCAGATCTGAGGTGTCAGCCATCTTGCGCCGCCTCGCTCATTTCCTGCACGCAAACCTCTTCTTCACCCAGGCGCAGCACCCAGCGGGCATTGACACCGGAGACGCGGATCACACCGTCAGATTGCGCCAGCGCGTTCACGCTGCGCTCATTGCTACCTGACCAGCGAAAGATCGCGGGGACCGGCGCATTCCGCTCAAAGCGGAAATAGGTGAATGTGCCATCGTCCCAGATTTCACGCGGGGTGATGTCAGATCTCTGGCTGACACCGTAAGCGTGGTTTGGCGCGCTGCGTGCAATGGCCTGCCGTGTTGGGCGGGCACTGTCTGGATAGGTAAAGCGGATCACATAGAATGTGGGCGATGAGGCCTCAGTCACGTTGAAGTAATAGGCCCGCTGATTGGTGTAGACGGTGATATTGGTATGCGCACCGCGTGTGATGGGCTTGATTGCAAAGGCTTGTCCACCGGGCACCCCATCGAGCAGAAATCCCTCTGTGTCGCCCGCAATGATCGAGCGGATGGTCTCGCCGCGACCAAACTCAATACTGGTCACATGTGTCAGGCTGGTGCGGATGCGATAGACCTGACCGTCCTGATACGTTGCCTCGCGCACGCGGGTATCATGCTGCCCTCGTCGGGGCTGGGTTTCAGCAAAGGCGCTTTGGCTAATGAGGCTCAAAATGAAGGTGAGAAAGATCAAAAAGCGCTGCATATCTTACTCCAGCCGATCCGAGCGGATCGCATATTCGGTGACGGTGAAGCCAAACGGGTTCTGCCAGACATCATCGATCGAGCGGCTGTTTTCCGGGCGGAACTCAAACAGCAATGTTGCGGTGAAGAGCCCATTTTGATTGCCGCGCGGGGTGTTCAACCGCTTGCGCAGACGCACCTGTGCTCGGTTGCTGCTGATATGGGTGATCGAGAGCACTTCGACCTCAAGCCGCGCATCTGCCCCATAACTATCCGGCGGATAGGCCTCATGACCGCTGGTCCAAAGTGCGCGCAGGTTCGATGCGGCAGCGCCATCAGATTGTTCCAACACCCGGCGCACGCGCACATCATTGTCGAGCTGATTATAGGTCTCGCGATCAATCACGTAACGATAGACTTGCGCTTCTATAATGGCGGGGCGTTCCGACAAAGAGACCGCCCGCACGGTGGCATTTGACAGTGCCATGCCGGTTTCGCTGTCAAATGGCACAATCATGGGTGGGGGATCGACATCGAGGATGGCGACGCCAGCGGCGGCCAGACAGCCGATCACGCCAAAGCCCATGCCTACAAACCCAAGTTTCTGCCACATCAACTCCCGTCGCCGTGCGCCATAAACCAGTTCTTCTTCAATGACCTCTGTTTCACTTGCCATCCCAGATTACTCCGCACGCAGGTCAGGCAAGGTGAAGTCCATATAGCGGCGCTCTTCAGCCAGGGTCGCGGCATCCGCCACGCCGGATTGGCCAGCGCCAACGGTCTGAATGGCTTCAAGCTCCCACATGCGGGTCATGGCAATGGCGAGCTCTGCCGTGACGCGCGTGTTGTGGTCGACTGCTTCTTTCAGCGTGTCCATGTCGGGGATCATGCCAACGAGCCGTTCGACCCGTTCCAGCGATTGCGCAGCCTCAGCATAGCTGTTTTCTGCAGCGGCAGACATCACCGCGCCCGTACCTGCCTGATTGGCAATACGTTCCGCTCCGGGATTGCCGCTGGATGACATCTGGCTGAGGCTATCCTGATCAAAGCCCGCATCTTCCAGCGCCTGCGTCATCCGGCCTTCCATTTCAGGGGCCGCATTGCCAATGAGGCTGCTGAAGTCGCCATTCTGAATGCGTCGGATTGTGCCCAGAAGATCACCGAATTCCTGATCCAGCAGCCCGTCCAGATCGCCGCCCATGACCAGATCGACAATATCTGTCGCACCGGTCAGGGCAGCATAGGTTTCATTTAAGGTGTCAAGCTGTTGTTGCACCAGATCGAGCTGTTCCAGAAGCGTATCGAGCTGATCGGTCTGGATGCCAAAATCTTCCAGCATTTGCTGCAACTGGCGGATTTCCTGAGCGATGTTGCGGGTGTCCACCGTGGGGACGCCCTGGGAAAGGGCTGGCGTGATGGTGAGAGACAGGCTGACAAAGGCAGCAGATAGAATACGGATCACGGCAAGACCTCCAGATCAAAGTGCATAAATTCTTGTTCACGGGCCTGAGCTGTGGCCATCGCCAGCTCAGCGGCTGAAAGCGGATGAGTATGAGCGGCCTTGAGGCGAATACGGATCGCCATCAGTCTGGTAAGTTCCGCGCGCGCATAGGTGTTGAGCGACATGGCCTCATGGATGTCTGAGGTTTCACCCGCGCGGGTGATGATGTCCCGCACACGCAGTGCAGCGGCGCGGATCGAGATCATGGAATAATCGCCATAGATACCCGCGCCATGGGAGGTGAGGCTCATGGTGGAATTGGCCAGCAACACCGGATCGATGGTACCAAGCGCATCCACACCGCCAACGCGGGCCAGATAAAGATTGTAACGCTCGGGAATGACCTGCACATAATGCTGGGTTTCTGCAAAAGGCGGGACGCCGCCATAACGTTGCACATTGCCGAGACCAGCATTGTAGGCTGCCAATCCATGAATGATATTTCCATCAAACATGGCCAGCATCTGTGCCAGATACCGCGCGCCACCTGTGACCTGAACATAGGGGCTTTCATAATAGGCAGGGTAGATCCCCAGATCCTGCGCTGTGCCCGGCATGATTTGGGTGAGACCAAAGGCTCCGACGGGTGAGCGTGCGCCAATGGTGAACCGGCTTTCCTGCCAGATCAGCGCCTGAAGCAGGCAGCGCCATTGTTTAGGGGACAGACCGGCAGCGCGCACGCCGGACATGTGGTAGGTTTCCTGCGCGCCGCGAATAATCAGGCTTTCGATATTGCCCGCCGCATCACCAAAAAGCTGCGCGGCACCGGGGTTGGGATCAATTGTGCCGTACAGATTTGAGGCCGCACTATCCGGCGTGCTGCCTTGTTCCAGAGCAGCAATGGTTGCCGCGCCAGAGGTGCTGGAAGCCTCGAGAATATCGCTCAAAGCCTGCAATTGCTGTTCTTCAATCTCGGCCAGCATCTCTTCCTGGCTCAGGCGTTCGCGTTGAAGCACAAGATCCCGATCACCTTGTGCAAGGATCCGTTCGCGTTGCAGAAATGCGCCTGCGTCAAAAGCGGGCACGCCCTGCGCAGATGCAGGGCTGCTCAAACAGATCAGGCATATGAGAATGCGCCTAACCATTCGGCACGCCGATCGGGGTAAGAAGTTCAAAATGGCAATCGCTGCGGGTGGTCTCGGCGAAGGAATTAAAGCACTTCGCTTCCGAGGGACGATATTCAGCACAGGCAGATAAGGTCAGCAGGCCAGCAAGGATCAAAGCAGATTTGTGCATCAGATATTTCTCCAGAAATCGGGGTTTTGGCGATAATCAGCGCCCACCAGCGCTTCGCCTTTTTCCATGCCGCCAAGCACTGTGAGGTATGGCCCAAGGGCGCTAAGATCAGCATCGATCACCACCGCACCCTGATCATCACGCACGAGAGCAAGCCGGGAATTGCTGCCAGTGCCAAGCAACACGGCCAGCTCTTTCTCGGATAGCTCCAGCATGGTGTAATCGCTGGCCGAGGCGCGGATGTTGGGCAGCAGGAGCTGTGTTGGAACAGCCTCAATAATGGTCTTACCGGTGCGGGTTTTCTCAAGCTGACTGGCATATTGGGTCATCATCACGACGACAGCGTTTTGCTTGCGTGCCGTAACCAGCCAATTGCTCAGGCGGTCAGCAAAATACGGATTGTCGAGTGCTTTCCATGCCTCATCAATGATGATCAACGTGGGTTTGCGATCCTCAATGACACGTTCCACCCGGCGGAAGAGGTAAGACAGAACCGCCATGCGTTCTTTTTCACTTTCGCTGTCAAGAATGCCGGTCAGATCAAACCCAACCACATCGCCATCCAACGAGAACGTGTCATCCGTGCTCTGCCCAAAGATCCAGCCATAGCGCCCGTCAGCGGTCCATTCCTGAATGCGCTCAAAGAGATCTCCTTCATCGGCACCAGCCACAAAGAGCGAGGCCAGATCCTTCCAGTTGCGCAGATCGGCATCCGTCGCATCAGCGTTCTGGCGCACCACTTCCTGAATACGGTTGATCTGAACAGGGCTGAGCGGTTTGTCGGTGCGATGCAGCAGCGTTGCCAGCCAATCCGAAAGCCAGGCTTGACCGCGCGGATCGATTTCTGTTTGCAGCGGGTTAAGTCCGGTAGTCTCGCCTGCTTTGATCGCACTATAGCGCCCGCCATTGGCGCGCACGGCCATTTCCATGCCGAGGCGGTAATCAAACACGAAGATCCGTGCATCGCAGCGCCGGGCCTGTGTCATCAGGAATGCCGACAGAACAGATTTTCCAGAACCGGGACGACCAAGGATCAACGTGTGCCCGCCAGTTGGTTCTTTGTCTGGCTGGCCCGTTTCGTGATAGTTGAACCGAAAGCCTGAGCGTTCTGGTGTTGGGAAGAGCGAGATCGGCTTGCCCCAGGGCACCTTACTGCCCGGTTTGCCGAGCTGGCTGCGATGCAGAGCCGCCAGATCCGCAAAGTTCATATTGGTGATCGCGGCCTTGCGGCTGCGCATCTGCCCATTGCCGGGATGCTGCGCAAAATAATGGCTACGCGCGGCAAATCCCTCATTGACCAGATTGACGCCCTCAGTGGCGGCGATGTTGCGGATTTCAGCGGCGATGCTCTCCAGCTTTTCCTCGGTCTCGGCAAATGCTGTCACCGTCATATGGTGATCGCCGAAGCTGAGGCGCTTGGATTCCAGATCATCCAGCGCGTCTACCAATTCTTCAGCGAGAGAGATGGCTCCATCATCACTGGCTTTCATCAGCCGTTGCTGGCGCTTGATCCGCCCAGCCATGATGTTGCTGTTGATCGGCGTGAAGGAATGCGTGACCACCATATCCACGGGCAGGTTCAACTCATCAAACATGGTGCAGCTGGTCTTTGCCGGATAGGTTTTGATAGCAAAACTGGTGCCAAAACGTTGCCCAGTCGCACCTTCATCCAGAATGAAGTTACGCCCAAGGAATGTGACCCGCGTATTAGCGACATCTTCTGCAATCACGCCAAAGCGGGATTTGGGAAAGAGTGGTGTTTCGCGACCGGTGTTGAGAGCTCCGAGAAAGCCAAGCAGCTCGCCTGATTTTGCACACAACAGGCGGGGCTTCATCTCGGCGAAAGACGACATCAGAAAGCCAACCACTTCTTCGAGTTTACGGAGTTGCTTGGCTGTCTGGGATTTGAGCCGCGCAATTGAATCTGAGCGCCGCAAGCGCAGCCGTGCCCCAACAAGCGGACGTTTCAACACAGTCAGCGTGAGAGTCTTGTCGCGCAGCTCTGCATTCCGTATCGCGCTTTGCCAGCGTTTATCCACAGCAGCGGCAAAACTGTCATCCGTGAGTGGTGGCAGGTCAGTTTCGATCGCTTTCGAGACCTTATGCACATAGAAACTGTACTCCGGCCCGATTTGCGCGATGATCGCGGCAAAGAGCGCACGGATCTTTTCCAGATGCGCATCATCGCTGGTCATACTGTTGACGCCATCAAGGCGGATGCACTGAAACAGCGCATTTCCGCGCGTGCGGATGGTCACGTCATCAACCAGCGACACATAGGGCAACATGCTGGCCATGGCTCGTTCACGACTGGCCCAATCCGGCAGGCCGCTCTCATCACGGGGCATAGCTGTCACCCCCGTGGATCTTGCGGTTGGCCGTTGGGGGCGTTTCCTGCAGGGCTGTCACAACCACTTCCAGAAACGCCGGATCCCAATCGGCGGCCTTCCAGAGCACAGGGTAAGCCAGGCCCGCCAGAATGATGACAGGCCAGCTTTGCACCCATAAAAACACCAGCACAAATCCGAAGAGCCAGACCATGGCATACATGATCGGCAGGCCGATGAGTTTCGGCGGGCGGATCAGACCAAGGAAGAGTCGGGTTTGCGCGGCCATCGGACTTATGCGCCCCAAATGGCGGTGACGATGGTGGGGGCAGCGGCGATACCAGCAATGGCGACCAACACCCACAGCGCCTGACGGAAGTCCAGAATGCCAAAGAGCCAGGACAAGAACACGCCGATCAGCGCCAGTGTGCCGATCACAATGCCCAGGGGGCCGGTGATTGTGTCCACAATGCCCTGCAACAGGTTTTGCACAGGTGAGAGGTCAATGCTCTGTGCCAGCGCCGGATTGGCAAACATCAGGCTTGCAAGTGTCAGTGTCAGAAATGTCCGTAAGTTCAATCGCATCAGGAGGCTCCGCTCAATCTCTCCGCGACCGCCATGACGCGGCGGACGTGGTTTTGGGTTTCTCGGTAAGGGGGAATGCCGCCATGGCGCGTGACCGCGTCAGGGCCTGCATTATAAGCGGCAAGAGCAAGTTCAGGCGTGCCGAATTGCGCGAGCATCATCAGAAGGTATCGTGCCGATCCATCCAGATTGGCGCGCCAGTCATGGGGATCGACGTTCAGTTGCGCTGCTGTCGCTGGCATCAGCTGGCCAAGGCCGATCGCTCCGACGGGGCTGCGGACGGATGGACGATAGGCGCTTTCAATCTCGATATTGGCCTGAAACAGGATCTGCCAATCTGAAACAGACAGACCAGCGCGACGCAGAGCGCTGTGCCCGCCATAGCGTTGAGCGGTTTCCTGAATGGCTGCGAGGATTTCCGGGCGGGGGATGGCGCGGTTGGGGGGCGCAGGTTCCGGCTCTGAATTCAGAGAAAATACAACCGGCTCAGGCCTACGCTGGCCAACGCCATCGACATAAGTCTGGGCAAATCCTGATTGTGGTGGTGTTGAGGTTAACTGCCCATCCGGCTGAATTGACAGCACAAAGCCTTCGGCGTGGGTTGCGCTTGCCCAAATAAGAGCAAGCAGAAAACCCGTCTTAGCTGACGTCCAGCTTGTGCGAGGCCACTTTGCCCTCGAGCATCGGGATCGATGCCATAGTAAGGCCAACTCCGGAAAGGAAACTGACCAGGCCGTTGATTGTCTTAAATTCCCGCGCCACCATATTGTTGCGTGACGTGACCAGCAAACGGCGCATCTCGCCATCAGGCGATACGCAATGCACGGTCCAGACACCGGACCACTGGGCTGAGGTTCTTGTGGGCGTAACGCGGCAGACAACATCCGCTGAATGTCCTTCAGCGAGCAGCGCGCGCAGCCCGTCTTCGCTAACAACATTCGGGGCGTCTTGCATCAGGTTCATAGATCAGGCCTTGCGTAGTCACGCCTCGACCTGTCAGCCCCTCATGGGCTGCCTGATCAATGCGTAATTATAATATTGCAATCAATGGCGGCTTTGTGATTTGTCGTCATATCAATGCTGCAAAAGACATTTAGTGGAATATCTTCCTCAAACCAAGGTGGTTGAAGAAATGCACGAGAAAATCGTGGGGTGTGTGGTGGCGTGTTTGGCGACTGATCATGGGGCGGTTTCGCAGAGCTGTCTGCGGCCAATACCGCCATTTGTGCCCGAAAGGGTTGAAGACATCAGCGCTTATGCAGGCCTTTTGAAGCAGGACATTGAGGCGTATTTTGCCGATGTGCAAAGCTATTTCCGCTGTATAGATACCGAGCGGGGTAAAGTGTTTGTCGAAGCTGAGCGCGTGACAGAGGAATTTGAACGGGTGTTGGAGTTTATAGAGTAAAAGGGCGATGACAATGGATTGCCCATTTATCCTTACATTCGCTAAGTGTTCGCCAATGTTGTCATTCGCATAGCATGCAAAAAAATATCAGCAATGAAACCCTCTTTACCAATTTTCTGTGACACGGAGAAAGTCGGCTAACTGGTTGGCGAACCGAAAACGAGATAACCGGAGAAAGGTCTTCCACTGCACAGGTCCACGGTTTGCTGTCCTTGACCATTTGAGAACTTTGTTTGTCTGGGAAATGCCGCCAGAGTCACTAACCTTGTATTTCCGACGCTAAGTGACTATATGAGATATACGAAAGTTGCGGTTCTCTTTAGCCTAGGCATATCAGCCTGCCAGAGCGTCTCACAACTCTTTATCATGAAAATTCAGCTGTCACGTCCTGTAGCAGGGATCTGATGTTTGGGAAGGTTGCCGATGTTATCGCGCACGACCATGTCAATCGTGACATTTCTTCATCCGTTCGTGGTTGCGGGATAAAGGGATGAACTGCCCGCAGGTTAATACGAAGTGTCGGTAGACGATGACGTCATGCTGAGCCGCAGCTTGCGGCATACCGACTGACAGCGACGTTTATATTGATCAATTGGCACGCAGGAAAGCCAGAGCTGCGCGCAGTGGATCACTGAGACCTAGAGTTGGCTCTGGCGCAGGATCAGGCCAACACGACTACTAACGCAATAAAAAATAGTGAGGCGGCGCTTTCTCCGCTAGAGGATCGAAAATGACATTTCCCGAATGGACGAAACCCGGTGTTTACGGCGCCTTTGTTGGCGCAGTTGCTGTCTCTATCATTGGCTTCAGCTGGGGCGGTTGGACAACTGCTGGCGGTGCCCAGGAGATGGCTGATAATTTTGCCGCAGAGCAAGTCACTATGGCCATGGTGCCGGTCTGTTTGGGCCTTTCAGAAGCCGATGCAGAACGCGCCTCGATACTGGCAACACTTCAAGAAGCTTCCAGCTTTCAGCGGCGCACTGCGATGATGGAGACAGGCTGGGCCACGATGCCGGGCGCTGATGCCCCGAGCCGAGACCTTGCAAGCGCGTGTCTTGCGGAGCTTGAACTAGATGGATCGTAAATCTCAACTTAGAGGGCCTCACGGTCCACATGTAATCACTGCCCGCGCCTCTGCAAAAACACCAACGATCATTGCCCTATTTGTTGGTCCGATTTTGGCGGTCATACTGCTTTTAACGCCAGCGTTTTCCCAAACCGGTTCGCAACCAATGCCTGAGAACGCCAGTACCAAAAGTTACGGTGATGGATGGGAATGCGATATTGGATTCCGGTTGAACGAGAAAGCATGCGTCGCTGTGATTGTGCCGCAAAACGCATACGACACGAACCGGTCCTACGGTTCCGGATGGGAATGTCTGCACGGGTTTCGCATAACCGATGAAACTGAATGTGTTGCAGTAGAGGTGCCTGAGGGCGGGTATTTGGACACGTCAGGCGAACGATGGCGCTGTTTGCGTGGCTATATCAAGGTCGATGACACATGTCAGGAGATCGTATTGCCCGCAAATGCATACTTGGCAGATGCCTCATATGGCTCCTCGTGGACATGTGAACGTGGATTTCAAGCAACTGGCGATCTGTGTACCGTAATTGCGATTCCGGCCAACGCTTATCTGAATGGATCAGGGTACGGCCGGCCTTGGACATGTGAGCGCGGCTTCTTTGAACAGGCTGGTCTGTGCGAAGCCGTCGCGATCCCCGCAAATGCATACTTCGACGACGCAAGCTATGGCTCAGGGTGGAAGTGTGATCGAGGATACGCCGCCTCGGCCGAGACATGCGAATTCATAAACGTGCCCGAAAATGCGCATCTGGACAGGTCGGGAAACCGCTGGGAGTGCAACAAAAATTTCCAAAAATCAAAGGGGCTGTGCGTCCTTAACAACTAGGCGCGAGCCACGGCACCATCTCCATTCAAAATGCACATTTGAGGGCAATTCTGCCCTCCGTGCCAACCAATTGAAGAGAACCACAATGGAAACCAAATCTGAAATTGTCGAAACCATCCGCCGCCCTATCAGGGGAGCACAAGCACCTCCAATGAAACAGATCAAACCCGCAGGCATAACGTCAGGCAGTCAGATCACATCCTCACCGACGGCAGTCGTCTATTGCGAGGGGAATTTCGCGCAAATCGATGGTAAGACGGCAAATGGTCTTGTTCGTCATTCACAAGCATATCGCATCCTTTCTGTTATCGACACTACGTATAGCGGCCAAGACAGCGGATCCGTTCTTGATGATACCATTAATCACATCCCGATCTTTGAAGATCTTACGGCTGCAGTTGCCCATGAAGCCATCATTCCCGATACGCTGATCTATGGGATGGCCCCCTCAACAGGGCGTCTCTCGACAGCGGACCGGGGCGTTGTTCTCCAAGCGATCAAGCTTGGCATGAACATCGTGAGCGGGCTGCATGAGTATCTGAGCGATGACGAAGAAATAGCCAACGCGGCATCTGAGCGTAATGTCATGATCCGCGACATCCGCAAGCCGAAACCCAGCAAGGACATGCGGCTGTTCGATGGCAGTGTTGCTGACGTTAAAGCGCTGCGGATTGCAATCCTCGGCACCGATTGCGCCATTGGAAAGCGGACAACTGCGACTGTTTTGGCGCGTGCCCTGAACGCGAAAGGCATCAAAACAATACTTATCGGCACGGGCCAGACCGGCCTGATGCAAGGCGCGAAATATGGTGTTGCAATGGATGCCGTACCACCCCAGTTCTGCTGTGGCGAGCTTGAAGGCGCGATTGTTGCGGCGTCTGAAACCGAACAACCCGATGTTATTTTGATCGAAGGCCAGGGCGCGCTCAGCCATCCCGCGTTTTGCACATCTGCGTTTATCTTACGTGGAAGTCAGCCGGATGCCGTCATCCTTCAGCACGCGCCCAAACGCGCGCATCGCTGTGATTTCTCCAATATGCCGATGCCTTCTGTGGCAAGCGAAATTGCTTTGATTGAAGCCTTTGCCAATACAAAGGTCATCGGTGTCACACTAAATCACGAGGGGATGTCTGAGGCCGAAATCACTGACACCATCGCTTCGCAATCAAGTAAACTTGGGCTGCCCGTCTCCGATGCATTGGCCCGACCGGCTGCACATTTGCTTGGGATGGTGGTCGCCGCTTACCCTAGCCTATCACAAAGGCCATCTATGGCCGCGATATGAGTTGCCCGCGCATCGAAGTAGATCTGGGCAAGATACGTTGCAACACGCAGACTCTTGTCGAGCGTTTGGGCCCGCGTGCGATCGGCGTCACAGGAGTGACCAAGGCTGTCTGCGGACATCCTGCAGTCGCACAGGCTATGCTCGATGGTGGGGTTGTGGGAATTGCAGATGCACGTATTCGCAATGTGCAAAGGCTACGTGCAGCAGGCATGACCGGTCCCATCACGCTGATCCGGACGCCGATGTTGAGCCAGGTTGATCAAGTCGTTCAATCCTGCGAAGCGAGTTATAATACCGAGCCTTTGATCATTTCGGCACTGGCCGCCGCCGCGATCCGTAAGGGTTCCGTCCATGGTATAGTCTTGATGGTCGAGATGGGCGATCAACGGGACGGAATATTACCCGAGAACTTGGCAGATGTTGCGCAGCTGGTCATGCAAGTACCCGGAGTTGCATTGAAAGGGATTGGTGCGAACTTTGCGTGCTTGAACGGGGGCGCTCCAACGGCCTTTCAAATGGCGGCTCTGAGTGCCCTGTCGAACAGGATTGAGGAGGTTTGCGGCCCATTCCTAAACATCGTATCTGGCGGTAACTCGGCCAACTTGCCTTGGGCACTTGGCGAACACTCTACCGGTCGCATCAACGATATACGACTGGGTGAGGCGATCCTTCTGGGTGTTGAGCCAGTATCTGGGGACCAGATCGGCGGGATGCACACCGACGCCTTCACGCTTGTGGCTGAAGTTATTGAAACGGATGCAAAACCCCCGCCTTTTCCGTTCGGCCTAATTGATCCAACTGCAGAACGACTTCGGATTGTGATAACTGAAAGTGCCTTTGCTCGCATAATCCTAGCAATCGGACACCAGGATACCGACATTCTGGGACTTACAATGCCAGTTGGAAGCACATTGATCGGTGCAACCAGCGATCATCTCGTCATTGGAACGTCCCGATCCCTCCCGACGGTGGGTTCCGAGGTGAGAGTCCAGATGAATTACAATGCGTTGATGCACGCCATGGCCGCGCCCGACATCAAAGTAAAAATCCTGGGCGATCCACTCCCACGACCATCACGGCAAGCCCAAAGCAAGGGCGAACGCTTGGCGCTGGTTTGAAAGACCTCGCCTGGTTCGACCGACCCTAATTAAAGGAAACTGAAAATTGACAAAACTCACAAAAAACAATCTGTTCAAAGTGTATGAGTCCAAGCCGGAAACGGCGATGGACAAGACGACGCGTGTCGTCAGGCAAATGGTCGACGAAGAAGCAGAACAACGACAAGCCAAGATTTCCCGACTGCGCAATGCGCGCCTTGAAAGAGAAGCGAACACGCCGCCTGTAACCAAAGCTTCATCAGCATCCAAATCGCGCCGCACGAAAGCCGCTTCAAAGCGGTAATTGAACTTAGGCGGCGTTTTTTTTGCGTTGGATACTCTACCGGGCGACAGGCAATTCAATCGGTTTTAAATCGACCGGAGCCGCTCTCAGATTGCCCAATTATCCCAGCCGAATCCAAGGATCCATCCATGACAAACGCAGAGCGTTCCTCAGAAAAAATCCACTATATCTGCCAGACTTATGTTGAAACGAAGGCTGGGCGCAATGGGCTGACTGGTCTGAAAATTGCCAAGCAATTTGAATATTTCACAGCGTCGGAGGCGCAAAATAGAGCAGAACGCGAGGCTCTATCCGAGGAGTGCGCAGGTGCCGATGCCTATATGGTTACTGAAGATCCAGCCAGTGGAGAAGTCGGCGACCCAAGCTTCATTGTAAGGCTGGGTAAGGTTCCGGAATTTGACGATTTCTAAGATACCGGAGACTGCCGGAGCCACCCACACGCGGTGCCCTCAACTGCGGCACAAAATTGGATAATTAGAGTCGTTAGAAAGAAGCTTTTCCGCGATCAAGCTTGCAGGAACCAAGATAGCAGTCATTTGTGAAGTCCCCGCGAACTCACACGCAGCCTTGCGCAGAAGCCACTGCATACAATGCTGTAAATATCTGTTTCAACGCGGCGTTCCTCGTTGGGGTGGTCTTTCAAAATCTTCTACCGCCTGCTCTACATCCCAGTCAGAATACAGCGTAACCTACGTTTCGCCATTGTCCCATTGGTAAAGCAGGCCGATTTCTTCTCCGGTTTCGAAACAGATAATACGCCCGATTGGGTCAGCGGTGTTTCGGTTGTTTTCGACAGAGTTCATGATGCACCTCTCGGAGCCAAGAGCTCCTGCGGATCAACCTCAAGGGCATGCGCGATCTGCTCGAGCTTATCTGCCGAGGCTGAGTTTCGGGCCAGTTCGATCTTGCTGATATAGCTGCGATCAACGTTGGCCATTAATGCGAGTTCTTCTTGGCTTAGGTTTCTGGAATGTCTTAGATTCTGGATATTTAGACCAATGCGTTCCCTTAAGATCATGGCTTCTCTTCAGCCAAAACATGCACGTGCCTCTACGGAATATATTCCACAAAACGACCATGAGGGGCCGCCACGCTTGATTGCACTTCCAACATGACGGCAATTTCAATGTTATAATTTTGGAACGTTATGGAGGTTGTAATGCGCTTTGCAATTCACAGAAACGGCATCGGTGTGATCTTGTCTGCGATTTTGGGGCTGGTATCCCCGCAACCGGCCAAGGCCTATCCTGTCGATTGCGCTATTCTGCTTTGCCTGGCTGGTGGGTGGCCCGTGTCAGCAGAATGCGCCCACGCCCGTGCAGTGTTCATTCGCCGCATCACACCGTGGCCGATCGAGCCACCTTTGCAAATCTGGCGCTGTCCGATGGGGGTATCTCTGAACATGCCGTTGCAAAGCCGCCCCAGCCCGGCGCAGCTGATCCTGGCGCAAGTTTCGGAAGGCGGTGGGGCTGATATTGATATCAGCGGGGTTGAATTTGATTTCGTTCGCTCTATCCGCGTTTGGGATGTACGGTATTATAGCCACCAACGCGGTGGGCGAGATGATGATTGTTCAGAGGTATCTCACATTCGCCTTGGGTCATATGAAGTTCAGGGCGAATTTGGGTGGAGTCGTGCGGGCCCAGACGCAGCGCCAACTTGGGTGCTGCCGTCTCGCCGGTGTTCTTCAGGCAACTGGAGGCGTGGCGTTGGCGTCGAATGGGAAGATCATGAAGGCAATCACGGCTATGAATGGATGGCCTATTGACGGCCACAGGCTTCACTCAGGCCCAATATCTTTCATCCGATCAGACAGGTCAGCGGCTATACGTTCATAGAGCGCTGCTTGTTTTTCCCGTGCAGAGCCTGGCTTTGGATTTCTGCGCCGAATCCTTGCCGCCAACCACAGTAGCAATCGCGCAGCAGGATCTGTTGTCGTCTCTGGCCCGGTTGATGGGTACTTCTCTTCCAGCGCAACAACGATTTCCTGAGACAGGCTGCGCCGATTCAGCGCGGCATTGGTTTCCACCCGCTTTTTAAGCGCAGCGGGCAGCATCAATTTGAATTGGAGCAATGCTTCTTCTTTCATGACTTCACTATGGACAATATTTGTCCGAAGGGCTATGGACATTATATGTCCCTACTTGAGGTGTTGATATGAAGACAATCCAATTCAAGCTCAATCTGCCGTCAGACGTCAAAGCATGGCTCGAAGAAGAGGCTGTTCGCAATCTGCGCTCTCAGGGGGCGCAGGTGGTCACGCTGTTGCGAGCGGCGATGTCACGACAAGCTGATTTGCACACAGGGCAGGATGACTGATGCAAAAGAAAATCCAGCTTATACCCACTCCAGAACTTGCATCCTTGTTTGGATACGCAGAGCCTTCAGCATCGTTTTATGACTTTTGTAAACGGACAGGCATTTCTCCGGTTCCGGGGCGACGGGGCTGGTATGATCCCAAATTGGTGCGGGCGCGGCTTGATGCGGTGCAAGGCATGACCGAGGCGGTTCGGGATGCGGTGAGCAAGCCAAGCCTTGTGGCCCAACGGAGAGCACGCCGTGCCCAAGAGTAATCTGCCCAAAGGTGTGCATCGCGTGCGGCGCAAGGTTTTAAGCGGTGTACGTTATCACTTCTATGCGTGGCGAGGTGGACCAAAATTTTGGGAAGGGACCGTCGCAAACCCGAATGAACCTGAATTTTTCCATGCATTTTCGGAATGCGGCAAACCTGCAAAGCCTAGCGAATACCTGACAACCCAATTGGTTGATGGCTTCTTGTCGAGCGCGTCCTTACCGAAGGCCGACCGCTCCAAGGCAGATATCAGTAAATGGCTGGAGTTCTTCCGCGAAGAGTTCGGGGCGGATCCTGTGGCCATGTTCGAAGAGCGTGCCTCAAGGGGGGAGGTCAACACTTGGCGCAAGAAGTGGCTTCATTCGCCAAAACAACACGACATGGCGGGCACCCATGCGACGCGCTTGCTGAATTGGGCGGTGGAAGAAGGGAAGCTGAAAGAACACCACTGCCATAAGCTCAAGAAACTCTATCAATCCAATCGCACCGAAATCATCTGGACGCGTGGCGATCTTGATCTGTTCAGCGAGCATGCGCCGCATTGGGTGCAACGAATCCTGACGGCTGGCTGTGAGACGGGTCTGAGAGCGGCGGACCTTGTGCAGGTACGCCTTGACCACTTTGAGGATACGCCGCACGGCAAGCGGCTGCGGTTCCGAACCAGTAAACGTGGTCAAATCGCTTATATTCCAGCTACAGAAATGCTTGAGAAACTGGTTTCAGAAACTCCAGAGGGGCAGGAAACTCTATTGGTGTCGGAGCTAGGGAAGCCGCTCTCAGCGCGTTGGGCGTCGAACCAAATCACCAAATGGCGACGAGAGGCGAAAGTGCCACCTTGGGTTGATGGTCGCGAGAAAACACTTTCTGACACGCGGGGCACGGCTGCGACAAGATTGCTGAATGCGGACCTTTCATTACGCCAGATTGCGGTGTTGATGGGCTGGTCAGTGCGCTACGCGGCACAGGTGATCGAGCATTATGCGCAGGTTAGCCCGGACGAAAGTGACGCGGTTTTGCGCAAGCTCAATCGAGCGAAATCGAGGTCAGAAAACACAAAAATGTAAACGCCCCTGTAAACGCAGGGCCTCAAACACGGCAAGGAGTGATGTAAGTGATTGTTTTTAAATGGAGGCGAGTAGGGGAATCGAACCCCTGTACACGGATTTGCAATCCGCTGCGTCACCACTCCGCCAACTCGCCGAAGAGGTATCAGTCGTCTACCTGAAGCTTTTTGGGGGTTCAAGGGGTAAATGTTGGAATTCGTGTGTTTTATTGTATTAAAGTTTAAATGCTTGTTAATTTGATGTCTCATACATAAGTTGCCAACAGAAATCGCATATTAAGGCAGAAGGAATTTTGTGTTTTGGATGAAAGCCCTGTTATTATGGTTTGTTTGGGAGCTACGAAAGCAGGAACGAGCTCCTTATATAAGTATTTGCATGATCACTCGGAATGTCATTTGCGATCCTTAAAGGAGTTGCAATATTTTTCGGCGATTGAGTTTAATGATTACGACCATCAATATAGTGTTTTAGATCGAGCTTGCGAAGATCTTGCTAAGCGTCGCGAAGTTATGCGGCAGAAAGATGATTTATGGCGTGTGCGCAATATTGAGCGGCAGATCAATGACCGCAAAGAGATGCGTAGAATTCTCGAGAAAGGCCAAAGCGGTATTACGGATTATTTATATTATCTATTAGATGGCCTTGAGGGATATAAGCTCACGGCTGATATTTCCCCAGCATATGCGTGCTTGCCGCAGTGGCGCTTAGAGCAAATTGCGACCATGGCACCCAATGTCAAATTTGTCTATTTACTGAGAGATCCTGTGGATCGACTTTGGTCTCATGTTAGAATGCTCACAGAAAGACGTTTGCTCAAGCCTGAAAATGCGGGAAAAGATTTCCACGAGCATGCAAAGGGGCTGCTGCGTTCGGCGATTAAAACCAAAAATGAAACCCATATTTTGGAACGTGGTCAATATAAAGAAATTATTATAAAATTACGAAAAGCCATTCCAAAGGATCGATTGTTTATTGGTTTTAGTGAGACGGTCTTCCAAGAAGCTGGTTTGCGAGATTTATGCGCCTTTTTGGGGATTTCTTATAAGGCAGACACGAAAGCGCCGCATCGCCATCAAGGAAAAAAGAGCGAATTGCGGGGCGCGTTAAAGCAGCGGGCAGTTCGATTTTTAGCCGATGAATATAAATTTGTTTTCCAACAAATTGGCGACCCACCTGATCGATGGTTGGAAAATTCATCGTTGTTATTGAAGTAAATGCTATTTATTTGCCAAAATACGCGAGACACCTGATGAGAGCGCTCGAATTAGTATTAGGCGAATGATGGTTTTTCCTTTAGGATGCTTGTTAAAGTGCGACAATAAAGGGTGAAGTAGGGAGTTACATAATGCGTGATCAATCTGATGAGAAAAATAAAATATTATATATTTCTGCGGCCTGCGGATTTATTGCTTTGCTCGTTTTATGGATCATTGTCGACTACTCTATCATCGCTTCGTTTATAATCGGAGTACTCTTTGCATTGTTGGTTGCGATCCTTTTGTGGATCGGCTGGTATGATGAGGCGCAATCAGATGAGGCTGTTTTGCCGGAGGATACGGATGAAGATGATTTTGATGACGTTTCCTCAACGATTCCCGCTCAGACAGTTGACATAGATCAAGAGCAAATACATTCAGAGGCTGAAGAGGCTGAAGAGGCTGAAGAGGCTGAAGAGGCTGAAGAGGCTGAAGAGGCTGAAGAGGCTGAAGAGGCTGAAGAGGCTGAAGAGGCTGAAGAGGCTGAAGAGGCTGAAGAGGCTGAAGAGGCT
>CAKZVL010000107.1 GCA_937922155.1 uncultured Paracoccaceae bacterium
CTGTCCCAGTGATGCCCACGACAGTGTTCTGGGCTTTGCCGACTGGGTATTGCCCCATCCTGGCGGGCGAGGCGCATTGCGGGCGATGTGTGATGTGCTCATGGAATGCGAGGCAGCAAAATGATGACGGCCCTTTCAACAGATCCTACGATAGCAATTGATGAAATTCATGATTGGCTGTTCAAACACGCAGCTCCGCTTTGGTCCGGGGCGGGCATTATTCCGTTATCCGGTATTTCGTGGGAGGCGTTGAATTTTGACGGCTCACCTTGTGTGGACATACCCGTGCGCTTGCGCGTTCAGCCGCGACAAGCATTTTCTTTTGCGCGTCTTGCGCGGGCTGACAAACCGTCTGTGAGCATGGATCTTTCTATCCGCCTTTTGGATTGGGTCTATGCCGCTGGATTTGATGATGCGGGCCATTTGGGTGCCTTGACGGATGCGGATGGTAATCTGTTGAAGGTTTTGCATGATCTTTACGATCTGGCGTTTGTCGCCCTCGCAACAGCAGAACTTATCATGGCGGGCGAAGATCGCAGCGCGGACTTGGTCCGTATTGATGCCGCTCTTGACCTGTTGAAAGCGGACAAAGGTTGGCACGAAACGGCAGATCATCGCCAGCCACGTCGGCAAAACCCGCATATGCATTTGTTTGAGACGACGACAGCATTGTATGAGGCAACGAACGAGGCAAAGTACCGCGACATGGCGGATGAATGTTTGGATCTGTTTCGGAGGGTCTATCTGCAGCCAGATGGAATCTTGCTGGAAATGTTTACAACAGACTGGCAGCCCGATGACGCAACCCAGCAGATCGAACCGGGTCATATGGCGGAATGGATTTGGCTGCTTGCCGAATATGAGCGTGTGATAGGGAAGGCGAGCGGTGTTGATTTTGATTTGCTTTGGTCGCAGATCCTGACCATGCGCACGGCGCGCGGTGTATTGCCAGACACATCAACCCCGCCAAGTGCAACGTGCCGTCTTTGGCCGCAAACGGAATTCCTGAAAGCCGCACTCGTTATGTTTCGCCGTGGCGACACGCGTATGGCGCCCCGCGTCGCATTGGATCAGCTTTGGAACGATTATATCATTGCGCCTGTACCGGGCGGCTGGATTGATGCACGGGATCGCGATGGCGCAGTCACTGCGAAAAATATGCCAGCATCCAGCCTTTACCATATTGTGATTGCGCTACTGGCCGTGACTGTGACTGACATTAGCTAAGTCGCGTTTGACACAAATGGTTTGCGCCGATACTCAGCCTGCAACTTCCCCTCTAACGCATATGGATGCCCTATGGAAAACGCGACTGCACCTGTCAAAGTTATTGCCGAGATCGGTTGTAATCATAAGGGCGATCTGAACACCGCCAAAGAGCTGATCCGCGTCGCAGCTAATGTGTGTAATGCAGACGTAGCCAAATTCCAAAAGCGTCATAATCGCGAGCTTTTGACTGGCGCAGAATACGACACGCCGCACCCGGTGCCGGGAAATGCATATGGCGATACATATGGCGCACACCGCGAGTTTCTTGAGTTCAATACAGATCAGCACAAAGAGCTAATCGAAGAATGTACCACCAATGGGATCGAATATTCGACGTCTGTTTGGGATTTAACGTCTGCCAAAGAAATGGCAGCATTGAACCCGCCTCTACTGAAAATTCCGTCAGCAACGAACCAACACTACGAACTTCAGGGTTACTTGTGTGAAAACTACGCCGGTGAAATTCACGTATCCACCGGCATGTCGACAGGAAGCGAGATCGAAAATCTAGTCGCCTTTTATGACGAACGGGGTCGGGCGCAAGACCTTGTTGTTTATAGCTGCACCTCTGGTTATCCTGTGGCATTCGAAGATATCTGCCTGTTTGAGATCAAAAAGCTGATGGATAAATTTGGCCATAAGGTCAAAGGAATCGGGTTTTCTGGTCATCACTTAGGTATTGCTGCGGATATAGCAGCCCTTGCCGTGGGCAGAGCCATGCAAGCCGATGGCAAGGGAGAATTCACCCATATTGAACGTCACTTTACCCTAGACCGCACGTGGAAAGGTACAGACCACGCAGCCAGCCTAGAACCTGACGGCATGCGCCGCCTATGCCGCGACGTGAAAGCGGCAGATAAGGCCCTGTCGTTTAAGTCGCAGGACATTTTGCCGGTCGAACAGGTTCAGCGGGATAAGCTGAAATGGGTCAAAGAAGACCACGCTTGAGGCGAGACAAACGTTGAAAATCCACCTCAGAGCGCAATTAGTCTTTTAGACAAAGTCGTCTATTGTCGAATTCAAAGCAAACTCTAGCTCGTCGGTTGTCATAAAGTCGTCAGCCGTCAAAGTGCGTGCATCCCAGCTTCCGTCGGTCAGAATTCGAAAGGAGTTGCTAAAGTCAGTTGAGCCATCATCATTCAATGTCCAATACTTGGCATGACGATCGGTCATCCAACCTGAATCTAACGTCAGATCAAAATTGATATCCTCTACTGTTAGTTCACCCGTCAATAGGATTTTGTCGACTCCTTGCTCAAAATCGCTAATTCTCGCTTCTGCGCTGACATCAGAAAAGACAAAGTAATCGGCCCCTTCACCACCATAAAGCTTTCTATTTTCGCCGGCCACTCTTTCACCCAATATGATGAAATCATCGCCGCCGTTGGCAAATACGTCGTCAACGCCGTTGTCGACCAGCGTTTCAGCATTATCCGTACCAACTGACCCGGAAATTACCTCCGGCTGGGCAGCGAGAGGCGTCGAAGGTGGATCCGCTGGCGGATCTTCCTGCACATCAATAATGAAATCGTTCGCTGTCAGTGTTCTTGCGTCCCAGCTTCCGTCGGTCAGAATACGAAAGGAGTTGCCAAAGTTAGTGGAGCCATCCTCATTCAATGCCCAATACTTGGCATGACTTTCTGTCATCCAGCCTGAATTTAGCGTTAGGCCAAAATTGATGTCAGCTGCGGTCAGGCCACCCGTCAGCAGGATTTTGTCTACCCCCTGCTCAAAGTCGCTAATTCTCGCTTCTGCGCTGGAATCAGAAAAGACGAAGTAATCGGCCCCTTCACCACCATAGAGTTTTCTATTTTCGCCGACCACTCTTTCACCCATTATGATGAAATCATTGCCGCCGTTGGCAAACACGTCATCAACGCCGTTGTCGATCAGGGTTTCGGCGTTGTCTGTCCCGATTGGGCCAACAATGGTGGCTGGTTGGCCGTTCGGGTTTGGATCGGAGTTTCCGGTATTCGAAGCCCCAGAAGCCGTCAAAATCTGATCTGCGAATTGTAACACTTCAATGTCGAAAAGCTGGTCTACGCCTGCGTCGCCAGCACGGTTAGAGACGATGGTGTAGGCACCCTCTCCGTTTTCGGTAACATTATATTCAGCATAGGCACCCGCATAGATAGCAGTATCATCGCCGGAACCACCATCAAGTGTATCGTCGCCAGCACCACCATGCAGTGTGTCATCGCCTGCACGACCGCTTAACGCATCGTTGCCGCCAAACCCTTCGATCAAATCGTCATCTGCAGTCCCAGTAAGCACGTCATCACCACCGCCGATTTCATAGATATTGATCGTGCCTGTGTCATCACTGGTGAGCAGCGCGTAGGAAACACCATCAATGGTAAAGCCGGATGACCAAGATGTATCTTCCAAAAGATCGGCGCCTGGATAAGTGCTTTGCGTGCCCGGTCGCCACTCAACCTCGGTGAGTGTCTCCGTCGCAGTATCAAATTCAAAAATCAAAGCGCCGGCCGTCTTACCTCGGCCTCCGACTGCGATAATAAGATTATCACCGGCTTCATAAACCGCTGATACTTCTGCACGAAAAACTTCGCCCGGAATTGTCAGTTCGATACTGGTGGCAAGTTGCACAGCCGACCCACCATCGTAAGTGTAAACATGCAATCTTGGGTCGTTAATATCATCGGAGGGAACGAATAAATAAGGAACGCCTCCCGCCGTATGAACCGAAATTTGCGCGGTTTTTGACGTCACACCAGCGCTAGCAACGGCCACTGATATTTCCCCGGTTTCCGCATCAATATTCATGACTGAAAATCTTGAACCGTATGGGTCTGAAACAGCAAAATAGTAGTTGCCGTTCACTTCGAATGTTTCGCTTGGCCAGCCGTTTTTGAAACTACCCGAAGCAGGATCCGTTTCGTCCAGAGAGGAGGCAAAAGACAGGGAGCCATCGTCCGCAACCTGAAAAACGGTGATACCTTCATCATAGGTATTGCCACCCCTAAAAAACGGTCGGGGGGTTGCTGTCAAAAAAGTATTTCCGTCGATTTGGTGGACCGAAAGGTACCGCGCCCCATCAAGTTCGTAGCGGGAATCCTCGGTGTCGAAGACCGTGTCGACATGCGTCAGATATGGTTCAGTGGCGCTTAACGCGAATACTGAAATGCCGTCGTCTTCTTGCCCAACTGCGGCAAGGAATGTGTTACCACCGATCGTAAATACTTCTATGTCCCAAGCGCCAAGAAGGGCCGTCTCGGTTGTGTCTGCGTAGGAGTGTAGCAAAGTCAGACTGGCATCTGCCTCTACACCAAATACGCGCAAAGCCTGATTTTCGCGACCATTATTACTTGCATAAACGAATTGAGTGCCGTCAATATTTGCGGTGCTTGGGGTCGCAATCGTACGCTGCAATTCTGAATAATACGCCGCTGCAAATGACGTTCCAACTATGTGAGCCATACCGGCCTCCTCGTGAATTATACAAACAACCCAGAAAATTGAGGTTTAGTTCGTCTCTAGCGGGTCAAAACGCGGATTCCGCTGCCAGTCTGCGAATATCTAGTTAACTAATGCGTATGTCAACGCAGTGGTGGAACACGTTGAAGTTACAGCTGATTAACGCTGGTTTCAGCTCATTTCTGGAGAGTTCACTGTCAAAAGAATACAAATCAGGCGCGCCCTAGGCACAATCAATTCGAAGAATCAGTGCTGAAAATGGTTTGATTTGCTCCAACTCGACAGTCGATACTTATCCAAAGGATGAAATGTCCGCGACATCAACGATAATAGCGAGGTTCCAGAGCCTTTTGAGCTGTTCTTCGCAAGCCTGAGTTTCTGCTATGTTTGCACCACCAATCAGTTCTACGCGAAATCCAAATTGTTGCATTCCACATTGGCCAACCCAGCTAAGAAATATGGGGATAATATGCCGCTCAACGGCGGCCGCGGCGAGGTCAGCTGCGATTTCATGTTGATTCGCAATGGGGCTGGTGACGCGGATGCCAATGTAGCTGGTCTCATCCTCCGGGCGGGCCCAGAGCTTTGCTGAGACGGGAGGGCGGGTGTCAACAAACGCAATATCGCACCCTTCTGTAGGGCTATGCTCAAAAAGAAGTGGATCAACTTGGGTCGGAGTGTTGCGCGACAAGTTGGCCAATAGGGCGGCGTATTTTGGCGAAAGACTCATTGTCCTATCCCCTGTTCAATTAACGCAGCGGCGGCGCGGTTTCCGGTATCTGGAAGGATAAGGTCGGCGTGCGCGGCCGCGATAGCAGACCCGCGGTCTCCATCTAGGAAGGCGTTTACCTCGCGACCCAGCGACATCAATTCACTTTCCAAAACAAGCGCGGCTAGCCCGCGATCAGCGGCGGCACGTGCCCGTCTTTCTTGGTCATCGAGGTAGGGTGCGGCCTGCGGGATAAAGATCGTTGGTATTGCCGCATACATCAGTTCATGAAATGAGTTATACCCAGCGGCAGACACCGTGAGATCCGCAGCACAGCAGAGTTGCAGCGTGTTCTGCGTTTGGACAACACGCGTGTTGTTCCAGCCATAGATCCCGTCCGGCACAACTGCATTTGGCCAAGCCACCACAAGGTGCAGACAATTTTCGCGCCGCTCTAGCGTGCTGCACAGCATTTGAGTTTGAACAGTACGATCAGAAGCAACGCCACCCCCGAGCATAGACACAACCAGAGTATCAATCGAGCGATCAAACTGCTTGCTCAGCTTTTTGCGAAGAGCTGTTTGGGCTTTCCTTGCGCTGGTCTTGGTGTTCACGACTGGGCCGACTTGATAAATCTGCTCACCACTCGAATAGGCTGTGTTCAATTCGTCAAAGGCTTCATTCGGGACGATGATCTTTGAAAAGATGTGTTCGCGTTCCAAAGCATTTGCATGGATTTGACCCGGCAGCCAAAGGCCGCGCCGTATCCAAACTGCCGGATTGCGCGATAAAGAAATTACGCGATAGACAGAGTCAAAAACGTACCCGCCATCGAATACCAATTGGTCACCGGACTTCACCAAACCAGAGAGGCGACGGTAGTTGACCAAATCATTGGCGTATTCTTCTACAAAATCTTCGCTCCGCTGTATCATGGGTAAACAATCAAAGCCGCGCTTCTTGAGCATTCCAACACAACTTGGAAACGCTGCGAATTGAACTTTATGGTCGGCTGAAACCTGCTCTGCGATCAACGAGCACCGCTGCGCGTGGCCTAAGCCGCTTCCGTTTGTGGGAAAAAAAATGGTTGTCCCCGTTGCGGGGGCAGGGGGGGCAGTTGGACGAGACAGTTCCATTCGATATTCAAGTTGGGAAAGATTAAATTTGTCCAGCCAAGGGTTGCTTTGAATGCGGCGTCCAATTTCGGTTCTGTGAGGAAGCACGAGGCTTTCCAAATACTTTGATAGGGATAAAAGGTCAGCAGGGCCCCGCAAAGCTGGGGCGCCGGTTTCGATAACGCGACCATCGTCAGTGCAGTCAATGACGACCTTGCCTGACCCCATCGCATCCATAGCAAACTGGGCCATTCGTGCGCCAGGAATATTGGGGCCAAAAAATGCAACAATATCCGCATGACTTAAAAACCCGGCGGGTGGTAGATCACTGTTTCCAAAGACCGATAGATGTCCATAGCGCGAGCGACGAATAAATTCTTTGCCGCGGCCATTGGTAATAACATGCAGATCATATTCAGCGGCATGGCTTAATGTAGCCAGCGCTGGCAAGACGGTCACGTCCTCCAAGACTTCAACAGGTAGATAGACCAATAACCCCGCACGCGGTTTTCGCGATGCTATTGGATGTTCCTCAATTATTGTAACCAAGGGCGCGACACTGTCTTCGATCAAGGCAGATTCACCTTGCCAATCAATGAGGTTGATCGCCACTGCATCGCGCCCGAGCGCGTAAGCCAGCTTGTTTTGGGCACTCAGCAACAATTGATGGGTCGCGAACCGGCCTATTCCAAAAACTCCGGTGTCCGTCTGTGCCGAAAGCGTGCGCAGAATGAGCTGAACCTCATCGGAAATGCTCTCAGCACCGATAATCAGAATCTGGTCTGGGTTTACGTCATCGGCATCACACAAGTACAATGCCGCTTCAAATTTTTGATATCGAGGCGTTTCGTCAGGAAGGAAACGCGCATCAATCCCAACCGAGTGACCTGCCTTATCAAGTTGAATCGCAAACACCAGCAAGGCATCGAATGTCCTTTCTGACCGCTCACCCGCGCATAACAAAATCATTTGGTCATACCCATTTCATGCATAAATATTTCCTTGAATTTCCGTGCAAAGGACGCGGGAGAGAACCGACTTAGTTTTTCTTGAGCCTTGCGAATATCCGCGCGATAGGTTTTGGGGTTCGCAATATAATTTTGGATAATTTCATCCACCTCGCCGGGATCTGCACCGAGCACTGCACCACCGAATGCGCTGGCGGTGTCGTGATCAGAAATCACGACTTTTCCAGCGGCGACTGCTTCGGCAAGAACGCGACCGTAACTTTCGCGGAATGTTGGGGCGGTAAAATAAATCATGAAATCAATCAGTTCAAAATAAGCATCGACGCTTAAGGATCGAAAGGGATGCAGCACCCAATGTGCTGGCACCTGAGGATCCCCTACAAAGGCGTCAGCGCCAAGCAGGATGTTGGACTCCGCATGGGCGGGAAAACACTGTTCCATGATTGATTGCTGAGGAAACTTTTCAAACCCGGGTCGGGAATGACGGCCGCGCCTGTCTTTGGGAACTTCGACGGGGTCAAGCAATGGAAAATCGCAAATATTGAACCAATTGACGTCCAGGACCGACCATCGGTCCAAACTCCCCAACGCGATTTGCCAATCATTGATTGTTTTTCTGTTCCAAGCTGAAATCGGTGCAAGCGTACGTTTTGCAGCAAAGGCAGCTTTGTCGACCATGTCCAAACACGTGGCAACATCGAATGCCTCTGCACCACCGGGGCGCAAAAAGTTTTCATGCGCGACGACGACCAAGTGCGGCGTTATTATTCTGACGTCTAAGTTTTGTTGAAACCTCAGGCAGGATGGGTTGTGCAAAATCACAATGTCAGCCGCAATGTGCGGAGCATCCCAAATCGGTGACAAATTTAAGCGGGTCAATGTGTTTTGGAGATGCGGCGAAATCACATCACCTTTGAACATTGACGTCGACAACGCGTGAACTGTCACTTGGCCAAGATCTGTTACAACCTCTAGTTCTGCAGCGACTGCAGTTGAGGTCCCGCCAGGAAATCGCGGATCAAGAACGTAAGCAATCGATGGCTTCAAGATGGGCTGCATCGAGCATCAATTCTCAATAGATTTGAGTAACTGAAGCCGCTCCAGCCGTCGCTTGGCGCGTAGGAGCCGCAAAGCAGTTCAAATTCCCGCCTTGAACATCACGGACAAAGACCTGAAGTTCACGGGCCAACGCATCTTGACCAGAAATTGTATGGGGGTTGGCTGCTAGGAAGGAATAGAGTGCACCACAATCCTTCTGCGTAATCAGAGCTTCTAGCTGACGCAGTTCATCGACGGACACAAACTCTTGTGCCCCCGCTTTTGAGCCGGTTAGCACCATCATAGTTATGATTGTCAGCAATTTTTTATAAGGCATGACGCGCCCATTCCATCAAAAGTTTAACTGTCACAGGTGGTCACCATTGCGCAGTTGATTGGCCAAATTATTGCGTAGCCGCTCAACAGGGTCGACTCGACGCGGTTGCGATTGTGCCCTAGGCGTTGTCGCCCTACGACGCTCCGGTGCTGGCGTTGCACGAACTGCGGTGCGACCTTCTAGCCAAATTTCAACAAGCCCATTGGGCGCGCTGGTTGACGTAAAGTCGCGCAAGTCATAGCCCAAATTCGACGCGATGGCTTGCGCGACCTCTCGGTCGCTTTCATTATAAAACCGTATGTGGTTCTTTGAGATGTTGAAACCGACCCGAGTGGTCGAAGCCAACTCAAACCCCGTCGCTTCAAGCTGTTGGGTTTGTGCATCCAGAGCGTCTTGCGCCAGTTTATCTGGCGCATGAAGTCGCAGATTCAAACGATCACCCTTATCCCCCACATAACCAAGCATGGCTGCCAGTGTTACAGGTTCAGCCGGACGCGTGACAATGCCGCCCCAAGTATCCGCGCTTGGCGCTGAAAGCGTCACGATTGTTGGTGACGCAATCGCAGCTGTGGTCAGTTCAGGAACAGTTGGCACGCCAAGAGCAATCGGAGCATCGTTGATAGAGGGCACAGCAAATAATACCTCAACCGGAGCACTTGCCACACTCAAAATATTGGGTACGACAGGCAATGCTTGCCCGGTGATAATCGTTGGACCGACAGCGGCGCGCTGTGCAACTGTTACTTGCTCCCAAGGCTTAGTGTTTTGCTTCGAGAAGGCGGACAATTCAGCCAAGTTCGGCGCAGGGTAGGCCACCTGAACCGTTGGGCCAGGTACGGATGTTTGGATGTTTGGTTTAACTAGGGCTTGCTCGGTTGTTGTCACAGCCGGACCAAGCGTTACGCGTTGTGCCACGGAAACCAATTCCCAGCTATGGCCATCATGTCCAAATGCCGTATTCGGTAAGCTGGTCTGAGACCCAATGGCAGGAACCAAAAGCTGTAATTCCGGTGGGCGGCTTCCTGGGTAGCTGACCAGCATCACGTCGCTTGAAGTTCTGGCCCGCCCGTCCAAACCTTGGCCCAGTTTTGGCAGGTCTAAAAGAAGATCAACCGCGTTTTTTGTCACCGCAGGTTCGAGAGCTGGAGGGTTATCCATAAACCCGATGTTTGCATTCTCAGCCACTGGTGTCACAGGCGTTAGAATCGTATCTGGGGCATTTGGCGTGGCAGCCGTTGTGGTGGCAACGGGAGTCAAAACAGTGGTTTCAACATCACCTTTAGTTTTGTCCGCAACCTGCGGAATAGTGACCATACCCGTCCAAATCATAATGCCGGCGCCCAGCGATATGCCAAAGCCCAATGCGGCGCAGCATGCCAACATCGTCAATACCAAACCGCCAACCTTGCGCTTTGGTTCAATGGCTACGGGCGCCGCAACAGCCGTTTCGTTTGGCGTTTTTGCACTCGATGGATCAACTTGATTTGGCTCAGGCGGTACGACGTTTTGGGCGTCTGGCTGTACAAAAGCGGCCAGTGGCATTTGGGGGTCGCGTGGTTTGGGCGGTGAGTTTGCAGCATTCTGCAACTTTTTGGCGATAATTTTTTGACGTTTCGCGCGCGCGACAGCGATCTGCTTTTCCAGGCTGGAAGAATCCATCATCGTTTCAATGCTTGGCACGTCTAAATCGCGATTCTTAACGCTTTTGACGGCCTCATTGGCATCAGACATCAGATACTATCCCCCAACAACCTCACATCGGCTCCGAACCACAACCATAACTGACCGCACATCGGACTACAAACTGTAGATCGGGAAAATGACATGGTAGTCAGGGGAAAACCGGCGGTTTTGCGACGTTGAAAGCAACTTTTCCTAACGTAAGTGTGGATATTTTGAATGGAGTCCAACTGGTGATAGCGAAGCAACTACATTTTTTGTCAAGGTTTCTAGAATCAGTCCGAAGCCCAATCTATGGCGTGGAAACACCCAGATTATAGGCCTGCTGATCTTGCCAACCACGTTACGATTGCCATCGGAGGACCCTGTATGAAAGCGCAAAACTTCGCACTCGCAGTAACTTGGGTTAATCAGCAAAAGGCGTAATGGTTAGCAGCTTTTTGTTTTTCCTTTTTCTGTGAAATTACGCTTGTTTTGGGAGGTGACCTTTGGCTCGGTCGATTTTTGCAATTCTCTCAAGTCCATCCATCTGAATTCTATATCGAGTTGCTAAGTTCCGGCGATTAATGCGCACGGTCTATAGTCAGATGAATATCCAGCAGCCTTGAAGTAGTTCAAGCATTCTCCAGCTGAGTAGAGCTTGCAGATTTCGGCGACGACATTGAACATGCAGGAGAATGTGCATTCGACCATGCGCCTCAGTTGGGCCTAGCCTCTTGAGAAGACCATCCCGACCACCAGCCTGTTCAAGAGTCGCGTTTAACGCTTTGAGTGGTCATTGCCCATAAACATCGGTCCGCCTCGCCAGCGTGGGAAGCCATAGCCGTTAACCATTACGACATCGATGTCTTCTGATCGCTGCGCAATACCCTCCGCAAAAAGCGCGTTCGCCTCGGTTTGCATCGTTGTGAGGATGGTACCGATCAGCACGTCCTGAGGGAACTTTTTCCGGGTGATGCCTTTGCGCTTTGATTCATCCAGAATTAGCGTTTCGACCAGTTCAGATTTCACCGCGCGACCCTCATTGTAGTCATACCACCCGGCACCCGTCTTTTTGCCAAGCCGCCCAGCCTCGCAAAGCTTATCGCCCAGATTGACATAGCGCGTCGCCGGGTCACGCGTGGCGGCTTGGCGTTTGCGCATCGCCCAAGAGATGTCGAGCCCAGCAAGATCCTGCATCTCAAACAGGCCCATGGGAAATCCGAAGTCGCGCATCGCGGCGTCAATATCCCAAGGCCATGCGCCGTCTTCGACCATGATTTCACCTTTGCGCCGGTAGGCGGTCATGATCCGGTTGCCGATAAACCCGTCGCATACCCCTGCCGGGACAGCGATTTTTCCCAACCGTTTGGCCAATGCAAACCCGGTTGCAAGGGCTGTGGGGCTGGCGTGGTCTGTTATGATCACTTCGACCAGCTTCATGATGTAGGCGGGCGAGAAAAAGTGCAGTCCGATCACGCGCGATGGATGGGCCGTCTGTGCCGCCATGACGTTAATATCAAGGTATGAAGTGTTGCTTGCGATGATCGCATCTTTGCGCAGCACGCGATCCAAAGCGGCCAAGACACCGTGCTTGACGTCCATGTCTTCAAAGACGGCCTCGATCACCAGATCGGCGTTTGACAGGTCGGCATAATCCGTTGAACTTTTGAACATCGCAAGGGTGAAATCGTGTTTGGCCTGATCCATCAGACCCCGATCAAGGCTGTTTTTCAACACGCCCGCGACACGGTCATATCCAGTAGCACGCGCTTTGTCGTCGCGTTCGATCAACGTGACAGGAAGCCCGCGCAGCAGGCAGGCGGCGGCGATGCCTGCACCCATTGTGCCGCCGCCGATCACGCCGATCGTATTCAACGGGGCAGGGTCCAAGCCTTTGACCATGGGCAGTTTCGCAGCGGATCGTTCGGCAAAGAAGACACGGCGCAATGCGGCGCATTCGCGGCTGGATTTAAGGCGCATAAAGGTCTCGCGTTCCGCCTTAAGCGCCTGATCTGCGGGCAGATCCAAGGCGCGTTGAACGGCGTCGATAGCAGCCTTGGGCGCAGTGGCCCCGCGCGCCTTTTTGCGCAGGCTATCCTTTGCGGCGTTCAAAGCATCTGCGTCATTCACCGCCACGGCTGGCCGCTGACTTAAAGGCGCAGGAAGTGGTTGGGCAATCGCGGTGCGTGCCAAAGCAATCGCATCTTTCGACATATCGCCGCCTGCAACGGCATCAATCAGCCTGAGGGACAGCGCTTTGGCCGCTGTTACAGGCTTGCCGCTGCTGATCATGGTCAGCGCTGCGATTGGATCAATCAGACGGGGCAGACGCACCGTGCCACCCGCGCCGGGGATCAGGCCCAATGTCACTTCTGGCAGACCAAGTTTCGATCTTGCGTCGGCAATGCGGTAATTACAGCCCAAAGCGATTTCGAGCCCGCCGCCCAAAATGCTGCCGTGCAGCGCCGCAATCCATGGTTTCGTGGTCGTCTCAAGCGCAAGGATCACGTCCGGCAGATGCGGCGGGGCGGCTGGTTTGTCGAACTCGGACACGTCCGCGCCTGCCGTGAAGGTGGCACCTTTGGCGCGCAGGATCACGGCCTTAACCGTATCGTCGGCATCGGTGTCTGCGATGGCCCCTATAAGCCCTGCGCGAACTGCTTGGCCGGCTGCATTTACCGGCGGGTTGTCGATGGTCACAAAGGCCAGATCGTCCGTCTTTTCGACATGGACTGTCATTACGCGAACGCTTGAAGCCCAGTGATCCCGCGCCCCATGATCAGGGCGTGAATATCATGCGTACCCTCATACGTGTTAACGGCCTCAAGGTTCATCACGTGGCGAATGACGCCGTACTCGTCACTGATACCGTTGCCGCCGTGCATATCGCGGGCCTCGCGGGCGATGGCTAGAGCTTTACCGCAGTTGTTGCGCTTCATCAGGCTGATCAGCTCAGCGGGGGCGGTGTGGGTATCAAACATACGGCCAAGCTGTAATGCGCCCTGTAGACCAAGCCCAATCTCTGTCTGCATGTCGGCCAGTTTTTTCTGGATGAGCTGTGTCTGTGCCAAAGGTTTGCCGAACTGTTTGCGATCAAGCGTATAGCTGCGGGCTGCGTGAAAGCAGGCCTCGGCTGCGCCCATGGCACCCCACGCAATCCCAAACCGGGCGCGGTTCAGACAGCCGAACGGACCCGCCAAACCGCTGACATGCGGCAGCAGGTTTTCTTCGGGGACAAAAACATCATCCATCTGGATCATGCCGGTGATTGAGGCGCGCAGAGAGAACTTGCCCTCGATCTTCGGTGCCGCCAGCCCCTTCATCCCCTTTTTAAGGATAAAGCCTTTGATTTTACCGTCATGCGCATCCGACTTGGCCCAGATGATGAAGACATCCGCAATCGGCGAATTGGTGATCCAGTTCTTGGCCCCTGACAGGCTGTAGCCGCCATCCATCGGCTTGGCGCGTGTCAACATGCCTGAGGGATCAGAGCCTGCATCAGGTTCGGTCAAACCAAAGCAGCCAACCCAATCGCCAGCAGCCAGTTTCGGTAAGTACTTTTCGCGCTGTGCATCCGTGCCATAGGCAAAGATCGGATGCATCACGAGTGAGCTTTGCACCGACATGGCCGAGCGATAACCGCTGTCGACACGTTCCACTTCGCGCGCGACCAGACCGTAGGACACGTAGTTCGCACCGACCCCGCCAAATTCTTCGGGGATGGTGGCACCAAGCAGACCAAGTTCGCCCATCTCGGACATAATATCGCGATCAAACACTTCGTGTCGGTTGCCATCCTGCACACGGCGCAAAAGTCCGTCCTGGCAATAGACATGGGCCGCATCGCGGATCATCCGTTCTTCTTCTGACAGTTGATTTTCCAGCAGAAACGGGTCGTCCCAGACCAAGGCGGCAGGTTTTTGGCGTGCAGATTCCGGGCCTGTTTGGATCGCGCGAGGTGCATTCATAATGAGACTCCGACTGACTGACTTCACAGAAACACTATTCTTTAAGCATGAAATTTCAAGTATAAAATAATTATCTTGAAAAGATTTTGACCTCGCTCTACCGTTCTAGCAGATCGGCACTATCCAAGGGGAAGTAACGAATGCGAATTGCGTGTCTAGGGGGCGGGCCAGCGGGGCTGTATTTCGGGATCTCGATGAAGCTGCGCGACCCAAGCGCCGAAGTTGTCGTAATTGAACGCAATCGTCCCAATGACACGTTTGGATGGGGTGTCGTTCTGTCCGATGAGACGCTCGACAATCTTGCACGCAATGATGCGCAAAGTGCAGCCGTGATCCGCGAACACTTTGCTTATTGGGATGATGTGGCCCTTGTCCATGATGGTAAGCGCACTGTTTCAAGCGGCCACGGCTTTTGCGGTATCGGGCGCAAGCGGCTGCTGATGATTTTGCAGGAGCGCGCCGACGCCCTTGGCGTCGAAATGCGCTTTGAGACCGAGGTGGAAGCCGCATCTGCTTATATGGATGATTTTGATGTGGTTGTGGCCTCGGACGGGTTGAATTCCAAGACCCGGATGGAATTTGCCGACGTCTTTAAGCCTGATATCGACCAGCGCCTGTGTCAGTTTGTCTGGATGGGTACGCATCAGCGGTTTGACGACGCTTTCACATTCATTTTTGAAAATACCGATAAAGGCTGGGTCTGGGCCCATGCATATCAATTCGACGATGAGACGGCGACCTTCATCGTGGAATGTACGCAAGAGACATTTGATGCCTATGGTTTTGGCGAGATGGATCAGCAAGCATCAATCGCGGTTTGTGAAGAAATTTTCAAGGACCATCTGGGCGGCCACCCCTTGATGACCAACGCCAGCCATATCCGCGGTTCGGCCTGGCTGCGGTTCCCGCGTGTGCTGTGTGAAAAGTGGAACCACAAGAACGTGGTCCTGCTTGGCGATGCTGCGGCAACGGCGCATTTTTCCATTGGGTCAGGCACCAAGCTGGCTCTGGAAAGCGCCATTGCCTTGGCCGACTACATCCACACTGAAGACACGCTGCAGGGCGCTTTTTCGAAATACGAAGACGCGCGCCTGCTTGAGGTGTTGCGCCTGCAATCTGCGGCGCGCAATTCGGTTGAGTGGTTTGAGGACGTAGAGCGTTACCTTGATCTTGATAGCGTTCAGCTGAACTATTCCATGCTCACACGGTCCCAGCGGATCAGCCATGAAAACCTGCGCGCGCGTGATGCTGATTGGCTGGCCAGTGCTGAAAGCTGGTTTATGGAGCAGGCGGGTGCGGGATCAAATGCAGCCCCCCGCGCGCCGATGTTTGCCCCTTTTGCCTTGCGCCATATGCAGTTGAAAAACCGCATCGTCGTCTCACCTATGGCGCAAT